>JBEEMX010000292.1:0-4900 GCA_041192465.1 Pseudomonadota bacterium
CAGCGCATCGCCGCCGGTGCGCCCCGCGCCGCACGGTTGAACAAGCGCGCCCTGCGCCTCGTCGCACCGCAGTTCCATTTCACCGAAGCCCAGCGCGCCGAATTCGCCGCCTACGCCACCGGCTCCGACCACCGCGAAGGCATCACCGCCTTCATCGAGAAGCGCAAGCCGAACTTCACTGGCTCCTGACCATGTCCAACGACAACCTCTTTGCTGCCCTGCGCGGCGCCTTCCCGGCCGACCTCGACGCCGCGGCGATCGAGACCGACAGCGGCCTCGTTTACTCGTGGCGTGACCTGGAACGCTCGACGGCGATGCTGGCGAACCTGCTGCAGTCGCTGGAGATCCCCGCTGGCAGCCGCGTGGCGGCCCACACCGAGAAGTCGGTCGAGGCGCTGGTGCTGTACTTGGCGACGCTGCGGGCCGGCTTCGTTTACCTGCCGCTGAACACCGCGTACCAGGAAGCTGAACTCGACTACTTCATCGGCAACGCCGAGCCGGCGGTGTTCGTCTGCGCCAGCAAGAACTTCCCCTGGATCAGCAAGCTGGCGTTCCAGAAGGGGGTGGCGCACGTCTTCACGCTCGACGACGACCGCACCGGTTCGCTGCTGGAACGCGCCTCGCATTTCAGCGACCAGCACGAACCGGCGGTGAAAGCGGCCGACGACCTCGCCGCGATCCTCTACACCAGCGGCACGACCGGCCGCAGCAAGGGCGCGATGCTCAGCCACGGCAACCTGCTCTCCAACGCGCAGGTGCTGAAGACCCACTGGGACTGGCAGCCCGGTGACGTGCTGGTCCACGCGCTGCCGATCTTCCACGTCCACGGCCTGTTCGTCGCGATCCACGGTGCGCTGCTCAATGGCTCGAAGATGCTGTGGCTGTCGAAGTTCGACCCGAAGGCGGTGGTCGAGTGGCTGCCGCGGGCGACGGTGTTCATGGGTGTGCCGACGCTGTACGTGCGGCTGCTGCAGGAGGCGGGACTGACGCGCGAAGCCTGCGCGCACATGCGGCTGTTCATCTCCGGCTCGGCGCCACTGCTGATCGAGACCTTCCGCGACTGGCAGACCCGCACCGGCCACACCATCCTCGAACGCTACGGCATGAGCGAGACGGTGATGCTCACGTCGAACCCCTGCCGCGCCGAGGACGGCGAGCGCATCGGCGGCACGGTTGGCCCGGCGCTGCCCGGCGTCGGCGTGCGCGTGGTCGATGACACGGGCGAGGCGCTGCCGGCGGGCGAGATCGGCAACGTGCAGGTGCGCGGCCCGAACGTGTTCGGCGGCTACTGGCGCATGCCGGAGAAGACGGCCGAGGAGTTCACCACCGATGCCGCGGGAGAACGCTGGTTCAAGACCGGCGATGTCGGCCGCTTCGATGCGGACGGGCGCGGCTACCTGACCATCGTCGGGCGCAGCAAAGACCTCATCATCACCGGCGGCTACAACGTCTACCCGGCCGAGATCGAGGGCTACCTGAACGACATGGCGGGCGTGGCGGAGTCGGCGGTGATCGGCGTGCCGCACCCGGACTTCGGTGAGGCCGTGGTTGCGGTGATCGTGCCGAAGGTGGGCGCGGCGCTGGACGCCGATGCGCTCGTGGCGGCGCTCAAGTCGAAGATCGCCAACTTCAAGGTGCCCAAGCACGCCTTCGTCGTCACCGACCTGCCGCGCAACGCGATGGGCAAGGTGCAGAAGAACCTGCTGCGCGACGCACACAAGGCGCTGTTCGCGGGTTGACCGTCGCTGGTGAGCGAACAAAACCAAGCCGTGACAAGTTGCGAAATGCTTGATAATTATTCGTGAATTGCTTGTCTTGACACTGGTGGATATTCCTGTGAAGTCATTTCTCATGCCGTGCTTTCTATGGTGCCGGGTAGTCGCTGTTGCAGGCTTGTTGCTGGTCGGCCATGCACACGCCGACATCCGTGTCGGTGCCCCGTTTGCGCTCAGCGGCAGCGTGGCATCGCAGGCCCAGGACATGCGCCTGGGCGCCGAGCTGGCGATGGCGCAGGTCAACCTGCAGGGGGGCGTGCTGGGCGACACCTACCGCTTGCAGTTCGCCGACACCGCCTGCGACCCCGACAAGGGCGTGGACGCGGTGCGCCAGTTGATCCAGGCCGGCGCGGTGGCCCTGGTGGGGCCGGTGTGCTCGGGCGTGACCCTGCGGGTCGCGCGCTCGGTGACCATTCCGGCCGGGGTGGTGCTGCTGTCGGTGGCGTCCGCGTCGTCCCTCATCACGGGTCTGGACGACCAGGATCTGGTGTTTCGCACCGCGCCTTCGGATGCACTCAAGGGCACGTCCCTGGCGCGGGTCGCGCACGAGATGGGCGTGCGCAGCGTGGCCGTGAGCCATGCCAGCGATGCCTACAACACGGGCGTGGCGCAGGTGTTTGCCGAGGCATTCAAGGCCCTGGGCGGACGTGTCACTGTCCACCAGTCGCATGAACCCAAGCAGGCCGACTACCAGCGCGAGGCCCGCGCGGTGGCTGCCGGCGCCGGGGATGTGGCGCTGTTTGCCTATTCGGGTTCCGGCGGCGTGCAATACCTCAAGGATGTGCTGGACCAGCCCGGCATGCACCGCGTGCTGGGCACCGATGGCCTGATGTCCAAGGAGCTGGCCAGCGCACTCAGCCCCGAGCAGTTGGCGCGCATGACCTTCGTGCTGGCCGCGGCAGACACCGAGCGCGAGGGCTACAAGCGTTGGTTGGCGATGGCAGCGGGTGCCAAGGTCAAGGCCGATGGCCCCTATGTTGCAAACGCCTACGACGCCGCCTTCATGATGGCCCTGGCCATCGAGGCGGCTGGCGTGGCCGACAAGTCCAAGGTGTCGGCCGGCCTGCGCGCGATTTCCGGACCCAAGGGCGCGGTCATCTACCCCGGCGAGTTTGCCAAGGCCAAGGCCTTGCTCAAGCAGGGGGCGCACATCAACTACGACGGCGCTTCGGGGCCGGTGGATTTCGATGCGGCGGGTGACATCGTCGGCCGGGTCAGCGTCAACCGCTACAGCAATGGCGCCTGGCAGGCCAAGTTGGTCAAGTAAGCCAAGGCATCGCCACCATGTCCGCTCTCTCTCGCTTCTGGTTCAGCGCGTCGGTACAGGTCAAGTTCCTGCTGATCGTCATCCCTTCCGCCTTGGTGATGACGGTGGGCGGCAACAGCTACCTCCAGCACTTGACCGGCCAGCGGCTTGTGCAGGGTGAAGCCGAGCAGTTCGAAGAGGTCGGGCGCCGAACCGCACTGGCCTTGTCCACGGAGTATTGGAACTTCAACACGGGACAGGCGCGCGCGATCATGCAGTCGCTGCTGCTGATGCCCAACGTCGTGCGGGTGTCCAGCACGGAGCTGGCGCAAGGCAAGCGGGTGGAGGGCAGCCCGTTTCAGTTCAGGTTCGAGGATGCCCAGCTCGCCGGATCTGACCCCGCACAGCAGCGCACGCTGGAATTCCCCATCCAGGTCAAGCGTGGGGATGCCCCACCCGAAACCGTGGGCCACCTGACGATCGTCCACAGCCTGGCGGAACAGAACCTCGTCAACACCTGGATGTTCTATCGGACCCTGGTCATCGCCTCCGCCTTGACCAGCATCGTCATCGCCATCGTGAGCGTCGCGCTGAACCGCGCGATCCTGCAGCCCATCGGCGAAGTCTCGGCCAGTGCGCGGCAATCGGACGCGGACTTCGTGCCCATCGAGCTGAACACCGGCGATCAGCTCGGCCAACTGGTCACCGCCTTCAACGACCTGCGCGCCCGCCACATCGAGAGCACGCGCCTGCTGCAGTCGGCACGCGACGAGGCGGTGCAGGCCAACCAGGCGAAGTCGGCGTTCCTGGCGATGATGAGCCACGAGCTGCGCACCCCGCTGAACGCGGTGATCGGCTACAGCGAGATGCTGCAGGAGGAACTGGCCGAGGAGGGCGCATCGGCCTCGACGCTGGCCGACCTGGAGCGCATCCGGTCGGCGGGCCGGCACCTGCTGGAACTCATCAACAGCGTGCTGGACCTGTCCAAGATCGAGGCCGGCAAGATCGAGCTGGACATGGGCGAGGTCAGCGTGCCGCAACTGGTGGACTACGCCACCTCCACCGTGCAGCCTCTGATCGCCGCAGGCGGCAACCAGTTGGTGGTGGCGATGCCGGCAGACATCGGCCACATCACCTCGGACGCCACCCGGCTGCGGCAGGTGCTGCTGAACCTGCTGTCCAACGCCGCCAAGTTCACCCAGCAAGGCACCATCACCCTGGTCGTACACCGCGAGACCTTGCGGGACCACGGCGAGCAGATGGTGTTTGACATCCGGGACACCGGCATCGGCATGACCCCCGAGCAGGTGGACAAGCTGTTTCAAGCCTTTGTGCAGGCCGACTCCACCACCACCCGCAAGTACGGCGGCACGGGCCTGGGCCTGGTGATCAGCCGCCGCCTGTGCAGCCTGATGGGGGGCGATGTCACGGTGACCAGCATGCCCGGCACGGGCAGTTGCTTCACCGCCCGGGTGGCCGTGAATCCCCCGTGCCCGTCCCCTTCGAAGGCGTAGCCCCGTGATGCACAAGATCCTGCTCGTCGAGGACAACCCGCTGAACCGCGACATGCTGAGCCGCCGGCTCGTCAAGCGCGGCTTCGAGGTGGTGACGGCGGAGGACGGCTTGCAAGGCGTGGACAGCGCCATCGCCCTGCTGCCGGACCTCGTGCTGATGGACATGAGCCTGCCCGGCATCGACGGCTGGGAGGCCACGCGCCGGCTCAAGGTGCTGGAGGCCACCCGCGGCATTCCGGTGATCGCGCTCACCGCGCACGCGATGGCCGATGACCGTGCCAAGGCGCTGGCCGCCGGCTGCGACGATTTCGACACCAAGCCGGTGGACTTCGCGCGCCTGCTCGACAAGATGAACGCCCTGCTGG
>JBEEMX010000293.1:0-4880 GCA_041192465.1 Pseudomonadota bacterium
CTACGAGGGCCTGCAGATCCTGGGCGGGGCTGCTGCTGTACTGGCGCAGGATCTGGGCGCAGCGGACCACGCCGGGGCCGCCTTCCTTCTCGTACTTACGCTCGGAGGCGATGCCCGCGAGTTGGCAGAAATCGTACTGGATCAGCCGCCCCAGCGAACCGTCCTCACGGCGGTAGCGGTCGAAACGCTCGACGACGCAGGCGCGGGTCAGCGGCTCGTAGAACACCTGGGCGGTGCGCAGGCCGCAGTGGGCTGCCGTGCGCAGGATGATCGCCTCGTTGGCGGCGGACTCGCGGACCTTGGGCAGCCGCCGGATGTCGGGCTTGAGGATGTGGGTGGACGGTGCAGCCCCCTTTGGCAGCAGCGGCGTCTGGCCGTCCAGGATCGCGATCGATGCCTTGTCCTGCGCGCCGGCCAGGGAAATCCGGGCGTGACCGTCCTCGGTCTGGATCGCGGCGGCCGACTGGTTGCGGATCGTGTCGGCCAAGGCGGCCCAGGTCGTGGGGTCGTACACCGCTGGCTGTGGCGCCTGCCCTTGCGGCAGCAGCACGAAGGCGCCTGCCGTGTCACCCGCCACTTCGCGCAGCAGGGCAAACAGCGTGGACGCCTTGCGCTGCTGCGACAGGTAGACCCGCAAGTCCCCTTCGGGCAGCAGGTTCTCGAAAAACGCCAGCACCTCGCGCGACGTGATCGGGCCGGGCTGCAGCCGGATCGCGGACAGCGGGAAGGCACCTGGGCGCGCCAGCCAGGTCGGCGCATACGCGAAGCTCACCGGCTCGGTGTCGTGGAGCGTGCCGACGCACTCGTCGTCATGGAAGACATCCAGCGCCATCACAGCGCCGACCTCGACGCCTTCGACCGCACCGTCAGCTCCAGACCCAGCAGCTCCAGCACATCCAGCACCTTCTGCAACTGCACGGTCGGCTTGCCCTTCTCGATGTCCACGATCAGGCGGTTGCCGGTGTTGCCGATGCCGGCCAGGTCCGTCTGGCGCAAGCCTTGGGACTGGCGCTGCGCGCGCACCACTTGGCCTACATCGGTTGCGGTGCGCAACACCACAGGTTGATCGAGATTACCGATCGGGATTTTTTGAGGCTCATTGAGCATCATTCACTTCCAGAGTTACTGATCGGTAATTTACGACAAGATACGGCAAAGTGTTAAGGTTCCTGCAGGGGAACACGAACATGAATATGCACATTTCAGACCACACACAGGGTCGTCTGCTGGTCACGGAAGCCGATGCCGGTCGCGAGCTGATCGTTCCGCACCTCCGGGAAGCCGGATGGTTTGACAGTCCGAGCATGATCGGGGAGCAGCACAGTTTCACCGATGGGCGGCTCATCCTTTCAGGTGAAAGCGTTCGCCGCGGTCCGCGCCGACAGGTCGATTACCTGCTGTACTACCGGCGTGACCTGCCGCTGGCCGTCGTCGAGGCCAAACGAGTCAGCGTCTCGGCGGAAACCGGCGTCCAGCAAGCCCGCGAATATGCCGAAGCCCTCGGCCTGAAATTCGCCTACGCCACCAACGGCCGGCGCATCATCGAAATCGACTACCTCACCGGCACGGAGCAGGAAGTCGAGCGTTATGCGACGCCGGACGAACTCTGGCAGCGGCTGAGCGCGGCGGCCGCCCTGCCCGCCAAAGCGCGGCAGCCGCTGCTGGAACCGTTCAACCTGAGTTCGCGCAAGGTGCCGCGCTACTACCAGCGCATCACGATCGAGCGTGTCATCGAGGCCATCCTGTCCGGGCGGACACGCATCCTGGCGACACTGGCCACGGGCACCGGCAAGACGTGCGTGGCGTTCCAGATCTGCTGGAAACTCTGGAGCAGCCGCTGGAACCGGGCGGGCGAGCATCGGCGACCGAAAATCCTGTTCCTTGCCGACCGCAACCTGCTGGTGGACGACCCGATGGCGAAGATGTTCGCGCCGTTCGGCGACGCGCGCCACAAGATCACGTCGGACGATGTCAGCCAGGGGCGGGACATCTATTTCGGCATCTACCAAGCCATGACCACGCCGAACACCGACGTGTTCCGCCAGTACAGCCCCGACTTCTTCGACCTGATCATCATCGACGAGTGCCACCGCGGCGCGGCCCGTGACGACAGCAGTTGGCGGGCGGTGCTTGACTACTTCTCGTCGGCGTTGCAGTTCGGCATGACCGCGACGCCACAGCGCGAGGAGTCGCGAGACACCTACGACTACTTCGGGAACCCGGTCTACACCTACAGCCTGAAGCAAGGCATCGAAGACGGTTTTCTCGCCCCGTACCGCGTGCATCGGGTGATCACGAACGTGGACGCGGCCGGCTGGCGGCCAACGCAGGGGCAGCTCGACCGCTATGGCCGGGAAATTCCGGACGGCGAGTACCAGACCAAGGACTTCGAACGGGTGGTCGCGCTGCGCTCGCGCACCCAGGCGATTGCGGCGCACTTGACGCGCTACATGAAGGGCACAGACCGCTTCGCCAAGACAATCGTGTTCTGCGTCGATCAGGACCATGCGGCCGAGATGCGCCAGGAACTGCACAACCTCAACCGCGACATCACGGCCCTGCCGGACCACGAGGACTACGTCTGCCGCGTCACGAGCGATGAAGGCCAGATCGGCAAACTGCATCTGGCGCACTTCCAGGACGTGGACCGCCGCACGCCGGTCATTCTCACCACCTCGCAGTTGCTGACCACCGGGGTCGATGCGGAGATGGTGAAGAACGTCGTGCTGGCGCGGGTCATCGGCGGGCGTGCGGAGTTCAAGCAGATCATCGGGCGCGGCACCCGGCTCAACACGGCGCATGGCAAGACCTACTTCAGCATCATCGACTTCACCGGCACGGCCACCGCCCATTTCGCCGATCCCGATTTCGACGGCGAGCCGGCACTCATCGAAGAAGTGACCGTGGATGAAGCGGGCAATGTGGTGGACGAGTCGGGCACGCCGACAGTGGAAGTGGACTCCGACGCGAACACCCCCTCGGTGGAAACCGCCGAGACAGACAGCACAGGCACCCTGATGACTGGAACGCCTGAAGCACCCTATGAAGTCGAGCCGACCCCAGACACCTTCAGCCATGGTGGCGATGCGGGCGAGCACAACACCGTCATCAAAGATCCGCCACCGGAGGACGGCCTGCCGCGCAAGCTCTACGTGGACGGCGGCGAGGTGGAGATCATCGGCCATCTGATCCACGAACTCGACGCCGATGGCAGCAAGCTGCGGGTGGTCAACTACACCGAGTTTTCGGGCCGCGCCGTGCGGGCGATGTACCCGAACCGCGAGGCCCTGCACGCCGCCTGGGCGCAGTCGGACACGCGGCAGGAAGCGGTGCAGGCACTGGCCGCCTCCGGGGTCAGCTTCGAGGAACTGGCCGCCAGCGCAGGCCAGCCGGACGCGGACCCGTTCGACCTGCTCTGCCATCTGGCCTGGAACGCGCCACTGCTGACGCGCCGCCAGCGTGCCGAGCAGGCCCGCCGGACGGCGCAAGACCTGTTCACCCAGCACGGCGACACCGCCCGCGAGGTGCTGTCGCTGCTGCTGGACCGGTATGTCGAGCGGGGTATCCTGCAGTTTGGTGCGCTGTCCGAACTGATGAAGGTGCAGCCCTTCGACCGCTTCGGCACGCCGACCGAGATTGCCCGTGCGCACTTCGGCGGCGTCCAGCAGCTCAAGTCGGCGGTGTCCCGTCTGCAAGCGGCGATCTACCTGCAGTAAGTGGCAGCCGGCCGCAGCGCCCAGGACAGTCCTTTTTCTTCTTCTTTCCGGCCTCAACGGCCGTCCTCGTGGCGGCCTTTTTCATTCATGCCCACCGCCAAGACACCCCGCAAGACCAAGATCGCCAAGACCTCCGACGCGCCGCCGCAGTCCAGCCGCGAGAACCTGTCGGCGCTCATCGGCACGGCCCGCCAGATCCTGCGCAAGGACAAGGGACTCAACGGCGACGCGGATCGGCTGCCGCTGCTGACGTGGGTGATGTTCCTGAAATTCCTCGACGACCTGGAACGCACCCACGAGGACGAGGCGCAGATGGACGAGCGGGTGCATGTGCCGATCGTGGAAGCGCCCTACCGCTGGCGCGACTGGGCAGCGCCGATCGAGCAGAGTGCCCTGGGGGGCGATGACCTGCTGAACTTCATCAACCAGGAGCAGTGCATCCACCGGGACGGCCAGACACGCCTCGGCCTGTTCGCCTACCTGCGCGGATTGGCGGACACGGGGGCGACGGGCAGCCAGCGCGAGGTGGTGTCGAACATCTTCCGCGGCGTGCAGAACCGGATGGTCAGCGGCGGTCTGCTGCGCGACATCCTGAACAAGGTGAACGGCATCCGCTTCAGCAGCAGCGAAGAGGTCCACACGCTGTCGCATCTGTACGAATCGATGCTGCGCGAGATGCGCGATGCGGCCGGGGACTCGGGCGAGTTCTACACGCCGCGGCCGGTGGTGCGCTTCATGGTGCAGGCGCTGGACCCGGTGATCGGCGAGACGGTGCTGGACCCGGCCTGCGGGACGGGCGGGTTCCTGGTGGAAGCCTATGAGCACCTGAAGCAGGGCATCGCCGGTTCGACCGAACAGCGCCGCCGGTTGCAGCGCGGCACGCTGTTCGGGCAGGAGGCCAAGCCGCTGCCGTACATGCTGGCGCAGATGAACCTGTTGCTGCATGGGGTAGAGGCGCCGCAGATCGTCTATGGCAACACGCTGGACTGCGAGATTGCCCAGATCAGCCACGACGAGCGGGTGGACGTGATCCTGACCAACCCGCCGTTCGGGGGTGAGGAGGAGATCGGCATCCAGCGGGGGTTTCCGCCGAACATGCAGACGGCGGAGACGGCGCTGCTGTTCCTGCAATACATCATGCGCAAGCTGCGCGTGGCGGGGGTG
>JBEEMX010000294.1:0-4872 GCA_041192465.1 Pseudomonadota bacterium
CCCGCGAGCGGCTGGACACGCTCTACCGCAGCGACGCCAGCGACGACGAAAAACGCCGCGAGAAGGCGCGGCTGCTGGCCGAGCTGCGCAGCGAGTACGCCCGCTGGCGGGATGCGTCCTGGGGTGGGGATAGGGCCTTCGACGCGTGGTTCGAGGGCGTCAACAACGCGCGGCTTGGGGTGCTGGCGGCCTACAACGCGCAGGTGCCAGCGTTCGAGCGGCTGTTCGAGCGGATGGGGCGGGATTGGCCGCGTTTCCATGCCGAAGTGCGCCGGCTGGCCGCGCTGCCCAAGGGCGAGCGCGACGCCGCGCTCGGGTCACTTCAGTGAGTCGATGAGGTCGATGTAGTCCTGGCGGGCGGTGTCGGCGTCGGTGCCGGCCAGCGCGGTCCAGGCGTCGAACTTGGCCCGGGCCACGAAGTCAGTGAAACCCGGGCGCTCGCCGCTGGCGTCGCCATCGGTGGCCTGCTTGAAGAGGGCGTAGATCTTCAGCAGGGTCATGTTGTCGGGGCGCTCGGGCAGTTGCTTCGAGTCGGCGACAGCGGCGGCAAAGGAGGCTTGGAGATCGGACATGGCCTGTGGACTGGGTCAGCGAGAGTGAGAAAGCGCCGCAGTGTACGCAGACCCCAATCTCAGAACCCCATGCGTGCCAGCAGATCGTCCACTTCGTCCTGGTCGTTCACGACATCGGTGCGGCCTTCGGCATCGACCACCGGACCCGCGAGCATCTCGGTGTGGGCGGGTGCGGCCGGCAGGTCTGGAGCGATCTGCAGCAGCAGCTTGACCAGGCTGTCTTCCAACTCATCCGTCAGACCCACCACTTTGGTGATGATCTGGCTGGTCAGGTCATGGAAGTCCTGCGCCATCATGATGTTGGTCAGGTGCGCGTCGATGCGGTTAATCGAGGTCTGTACATGCTCCACCAGATCATGCAGGTGGACACTGGCCTGGGGATCGTGCGTCGTGTTGTTCGACAGCACCTCGATCAAGCGCAGTGTGTCTGCGCTGAGGCGCCGGTGTTCGAGCTTGGCGTCGTCCACCGAGTTCAGTACCCGGTGGGCCGAGTCCGAGGTTTTTCGGGCGATGTAGTGCAGGCGGCTGCGGGCATCCGGCAGGGCCTGGGTGGCGGCCTGGAGACCGGGCATCAACCCCAATTCCCCGATGGTGTCGTGGAGCTTGCGGGTCATTGCGCCGATCTGTCGCAGGACTTCGTGCGGTGCGGCTTCCGGGAGAGGGGTGGCAGACATGGCCGCAACTCCGGCTCAGGCCACCACCGGCATCTTCTGGATGATCTTGCCGATCTTGTCTTCGAGCGTCGCCTTGGTGAAGGGCTTGACGATGTAGCCCGCTGCACCCGTCTGTGCCGCGCGCACGATGTCTTCCTTGCGGGCTTCGGCCGTCACCATCAACACGGGGATATGGCAAAGCGCCGGGTCTTGCTTGATCTGGCTGAGCAGCTCGAAGCCATCCATGTTGGGCATGTTGATGTCGCTGACGACAAAATCGATGCGGCCGTTGCGCAAGGCATGCAGGGCGGTGACACCGTCTTCGGCTTCCTCGATGTACTGACAGCCCATTTCCTTGAGCAGTCCGCGCACGATGCGGCGCATGGTCGAAAAATCATCGACAACGAGAAAGCGGAGATCGGGGCAGGCTGGCATGACGAATCCTTCAGCGTGAATGGGCCGTGTACGGGTTTATCGGGCCGGTACCAGCAGACTTGAGGCGGCACCTTCGGCCGGAATCGCGTTGACGGTCACGGCGTCGCCACTTTCGAAAAACCGTTCTTCGGCTTCGCGCGTCATCACGATGATGCTGATGCGGCGGTTCACGGGGTTGCGCGGGTCGTGCTTGTCGAAGGGCACGCTGGCGGCCAGGCCCTGCACGCGCAGCACCCGCTCATCCTTCAGCCCACCGGTGATCAGCTCTCGCCGAGACGCATTGGCCCGGTTGCTCGACAGCTCCCAGTTGCTGTAGCCACCGATGCCGCCGGAGAAGGGCAGGGCGTCGGTGTGGCCCTCCAGCGTGAGCTTGTTGGGCACCTCGGACAGCACCCCGCCGATCGCCCGCAAGATGTCGCGCATGTACGGCTTCACCTGGTCCAGCCCGCTGTCGAACATGGGGCGGTTCTGCTCGTCCACGATCTGGATGCGCAGCCCTTCGCGGGTCATGTCCAGGCGGATCTGCGACTTGAAAGCCGACAGCGCGGGCATGTTGGACACCACGTCCTTGACGCGGTCGCGCAGGCTTTCGAGCCGCTGCTTTTCGGCGGCAGCCTGGCTCGCCTTCAGGGCCTGGAGCTGGTAGGTCTTGCGCTCGGCCTCGATGTCGCCCTTCTTCACCTGGCCACCGGTGCGGGTGATGTCCTGCCCACCGCCCCGCAGGACGGAGGACGAGTCACCCGAGCCCGAACCACCGCCCATCATGGCGACCCTCAGCGGCGACTGGAAGTAGTCCTGCAAACCCTTCTTGTCTCCCTCCGAGGTGGATCCGAGCAGCCACATCAGCAGGAAGAAGGCCATCATCGCCGTCACGAAGTCGGCATAGGCGATCTTCCAGGCGCCACCGTGCGCGCTGTGGCCGCCCTTCTTGATCTTCTTGACGATGATGGGTTGCAGTTTCTTGGCGTCACCGGCCATGGGACTCTCCTGCGGTCACAAGGACCACGGTCACTTCTTCTTGACGTGCTGTTCCAGCTCGGTGAAGGTCGGGCGCTCGGTCGAATACAGCACCTTGCGGCCGAACTCGATGGCAATCTGCGGCGCATAGCCCTGCATGCTGGCCAGCAGCACGGTCTTGACGCACTGCAGCTCCTTGCCGTCTTCATCCACCTTCTGCTCCATCAGGCCGGCCAGGGGTTCCGCAAAACCATAGGCCAGCAGGATGCCCAGGAAGGTGCCGACCAGCGCCGAGCCGATCATCCCGCCCAGCACAGCCGGCGGCTGGCCCACCGAGCCCATCGTGTTCACGACACCCAGCACGGCCGCCACGATGCCGAAGGCGGGCAGGGCGCCGGCCAGCCTGGCGATGGCGGCGGCAGCGCCGTGGGCTTCGTGGTGGTGGGTGTCGAGTTCGGTGTCCATCAGGGACTCGATCTCGTGGGCATTCAGGTTGCCCGAGACCATCATGCGCAGGTAGTCGCAGACAAACTCGGTGACGTGGTGGTCATTGCCGACGACGGGAAACTTCTGGAACAGCGCCGAAGCGTGCGGATCCTCGATGTCCTTCTCGATCGACATCAACCCTTCCTTGCGGGTCTTCTGCAGGATCTCGTACAGCATGGCCAGCAGCTCCATTGCCCGGGCCTTGGAGTGCTTCGATGCCTTGAAGCAGCCCGCCAGGCCCCTGCCCGCCGCCTTGAGCACCTTCATCTGGTTGTTGACCACGAAGGCGCCAAGCGCACCGCCGAAGATCGTGAGCATCTCGAAGGGCAGGGCGTGCATGATCACGCCCATATTGCCCCCGTGTGCGGCGTAGACGCCGAAGATGCAGCCGATGGCGACCGCCCAGCCGATGATGACAAACATGAGAGACCTTTTCCTCAGATGACTTCATGGGACGCTGCGGTGGCGGGAGACCCACGACCGGCGCCGTGATTTGCATATCGGTCAGGAGGACTCGACACTTGAATCGCGATGGCGTGTGCCTGGGGTGGTCGTGGGGCGGGTTTCACGGATCGCGTAGATCCACACCGGGCGCTGGCCGGCGTGCTGCAAGCGGGCATGCGGACGCAGTCCCTTGGCCTCGAACTCCAGGCTGACCAGCCAGGTGCCCGGACGCATTTCACGCTGCGCCTTCTCGACGGCACGCGGCATGCTTTCCGGCCGCTGGAACAGGTAGACGAGGTCGTGCCCTTCCCAGGATTGCGCCCACATGTCACCTTGGCGGATGGTGGCCCACGGGCAGCGCAGTGCTGCGAGCCAGTGCCACGGGCGGCTCCACTCGATGCCCTCTAGCCGCGCACGCGGCCACGCCCGGCGCAAGGCTTGCAGACCGTGGCCGAGGCCGCAGCCGGCGTCCAGAACGCGGGCGTTCGCCGGCAGATCGATCAGTTCTTCCAATCCGTCGAGTGCAGCGGCCCCCGTTGGAAACAGCGGTGCATCGGACCAGGCCCGTACCGGATAAGCCACCGCCAGCAACGCCAGCGGCAGCAGCCACCAGCCCGCCGACCCACCGCTGGCCAGCCCGCTCAGCGCGAACGACAGCGGAAAACCCGCGGCGACCATCAACCGGCGCCAGTGCGAAGCGGCCAGCAGCGCCAGTGCGATGCTGGTGAACACGGCACACCCCCACGCCATGCTGGCCGACAAGCCCAGCGAGGTCAACCCCGTCCACAGGCCCCATGCGCTGGCCCAGGACAGCAGGGCCGGTACAGGCCAGCGGTCGGTACGGAGGGCGGTGGTCGGGTCAAGCCGGCGTGACCAGATCGCTGCGGGTTTTCTCGCCTTCGCAGGCCACTTCAACACCGGTTTGAGCGCAGGGGACTTCATCATCGGGAACGATCCAGTTGGCTTGCATGGTGCGGGCGATCGTGCGCTCGTGTGGCGTCGTCGGGATCTTCTTCAGCACCAGGCGCATGAAGGCTGCGCGCGCCTGCTCGCAGGGCTGGAGCTGCATGTCCAAGTAACTGGAGCTGTCGATCTCGAATCGATGCTCGAACCAGCCTAGATACCAAAACCACTGCGTGTAGTAAAGCCAGGAGTTTTCGTTGAGTGCCCGGATATGTGTCGGATCCTGCCAAGCGGTCAGGGCACGTTCATGCGGTACTTCAATCTCGAACACGCCACCTTCGGCCAGCAGATCCAGGCATTGGGTCATCAGTCCGGTCAGGTCTGGAACGTGCTCCAGGACATTGTTGGCATAGATTTTCTCG
>JBEEMX010000295.1:0-4868 GCA_041192465.1 Pseudomonadota bacterium
TGCAGAGGTGCTGCTGAACTTCCTGAAGGCACTGGACCGTGACGAGACTGCTGGTGTTGAAGTCGGGCTGCTGGAGACGCTCCTGCCACGCGCCCGCACCACGCGCATGGATTGGCTCGATGCAGCCCCCTGGAGTGCCGCGGCCGAACTGCCTGCGGGCGCCAGCACCCGGCTGCCACCCGACTTGCAGTGGGAGGAGGGCGCGACCCGCCCGCTGACTCCCGCCCGCGCTGCCGCACTGGAACACGAAGACGATGCGCAGGTGTTGCTGCGCCGGCTCGATTGCAGCCGCAATCCGTATGAGCAGATCGAGATTCTGGGTCTGCTGGTGCGCCGCGGTGGTGCGCAATGGGGCACGCACCGCGGCACCTCGGTCTGGCAGATGGTGCTGGACTTCCACATGCGTGCCAGCCATGGCCGCAAGTGGGGCCTGATCCGCCGCGCTGCAGGCGTGCTTGGGCTGCACGACGACGCGCTCGAAGAGGCGGTGGCCCAGATCGTCGTGCGCCAGAAGCGGGTGGCGGTGGGGCGGGCGTATGGCGAAGGGGCAGTGATCGGATGCCCCTTGGGCAGCGCCGAGATCCACGCGCGCATCTGCCGCTATGGGGGCGACGATCCGCGGGCGCGGGTGTTGCTGCAGGAGATCGTGCTGCTGCTGGGTGTGCTGATCAAGGCGGATGCGGCGCTGTTCAAGGGCACGCTGACCTTGCGCGCCTGGTACCTGATCCTGCTCATCACCGGCTGGCTGGCCCGCGAGCACGAGTTGACGCAGGCCGAAGCGTTTGACTTCCTGCTGAGTCTGAGTCCGCATGCCATCCTGACCCGGCTGCGCGAGGTCATCGCCCGCGAACAGGACATGAACCGCAATCTGCTGCGTCTGCAGTCGCTGCATGGGCGCATCAGCCGCGATGGCACGGGCCGCGCAGCAGGGTTGGCGACAGTGCATTTCCCCGCGTCGGCCGATCCGGTGCTGGACCACAGCGTCGCTGGCTGGCTGGCGTGGCGCGAGGTGCAGGGTGTGATCACCCGGTTGCCCGAAGATTTTTACACCCGTGTCTGGCAGGTGCTGCGGCACTTCCCCGGGCTGGTCATCGGCGACCAGTTGGACAGCCGCAACCGCGTGGACAGCCGCGTGGCGCGGGCCGACATGACGCCGTCCGAACGTGGTTTTGCGCTGCAGGTGGAGGATCTGCTCAACAAGATCCCCGCACCCGAGTACCGCCAGCTCACCATCGAGGCACTGGTGGCTGTGTCGGACATCTGCCGCGCCAATCCGCAACTGCAGGGGGAGGGGCTGCTGGTGATGGACGTGCTGGTGGGGGTGGCGGTGCGGCTGGGCTGGGAGCAGTCACAGCCGGTGCGTGATGCGAATGCGCCAGCGCCAGACTACAACGAGCACCGCGGCGCAGCCTGGGCCGCCTTCTACGCCAGCGCGCCCCACGCGGTGGCGCAGTGGGTGATGGCCGCGCTGGCGTTCCTGATGACGCCGGAGCTGGTCGAGGTGGAATGAGTGGTGCGCTTCACCGCGCCGGCTCAGGCCGGCGTGAAGCGCAGCGTGCGGCCTTCGGCGGCGCTGCGCATCGCGCAGTCCATCACGGCCATGACCTGCAGCGCCTCGGTGGCCAGCACCGGGTTCCGACCCACGCCATGCAGCGCGTCGCGGATACCGAGGTAGTACTGGCGGTAGTCGCCCCGCGGTCGTGGTACCGGCGTCGGCTCGGCGGAACCGACCACCAGCAGCGCGGGGCGGGCATCCTCCCCCCAGCCCGGTGCGCCTGGGGCCATGCTGGCCTTGAGCTGGTCTTCCTGCGTGTCCAGCCCGGTCGAGAGCCAGCTACCGGCGGTGCCGTGCAGCTCGAAGCGAGGCGAGTGCCAGGCCGCCAACCGCGTCACATGCAAGGTGACACGGCGCTGCACGCCTGCGGGCTCGTAGCCGAGCACCACCTGCGCCCAATCCACCACGCCGGCCGCGCCATCGCGCAGACCCGCCATGTCCGCCATCACCGTCTGCGGTGGCCCGAACAGGCACAGCGCCTGATCGACCACATGCGGCCCGAGGTCGAACCACAAGCCCGATCCAGGCCCTGGACGCTCGCGCCAGCGGTCGCGTGGCACGGGGGCAAATCGGTCAAAGCGCGAGATGCATTCGCGCACGTCGCCCAGCACGCCGCTGTGCAGCGCCGCCTGTGCCCCAAGGAAATCGCCGTCCCAGCGCCGGTTGTGGAACACCGACAGCAGGCGTCCACGTACCTCGGCCAGTTCCACCAGATCACGGGCCTCGTCCATCGAGACGGTGAATGGCTTGTCGATCACCACATGCTTGCCGGCCAGCAATGCAGCGCAGGCCAGCGGGTAATGGCTGTCGTTGGGGGTGGCGATGACGACGAGGTCGATGGCGGGGTCGGTGGCGGCGGCCAGGTAGTCGGCGGTGACCCGGACTTGCGGCCAGCGGGCGTGGACCTTGTCTGCGTCGCTGGAGGCGATCAGCGCGAGCGACAGCCCGTCCACGCTGTCGATCAGTGGGGCGTGGAAGGTCTGGCCAACATAGCCGAACCCGATCAGCGCGACGTTCAGCGTGGTGGGCGTGGGCGACATGGACGGGATGGTTCGTTCAGACATAAAAAAAGGTGAGCCCCCATCGGGAGCCCACCAAGAAAGGGTGGCAGCACTCTATGCCACCCCCTCAGGACCACTAGAACCGTGGACCCCGAAATCGCTGATTCAACTGCCGCAGGGGCAGCCGGGATCAGAAAGCGTAGTTGACGCGCATCCGCAGGCCGATGTTCTTGGGCATGTTGGTGCCCTTGGCATAGGACGCGGCCGGGGTGATGGTGGCACCCGTGTCGAACAGTGGCAGGCTGTAGGCAGCGTAGAAAATGTTGTCCTTGTTCGAACCGGACTTTTCCAGCACGTAGCCAACGCCAGCAGCACCGACCGTGGCGTTCACGCCGAAGGCCGAGCCCTTGACGGCAGCCGAGCCAGCAGCAGCAGCGGTGGTGCTGCCCGAAGCGAAGTTCAGGTTGACGCCAGCGCCAGCCATCGTGGTGCCGACCGTCAGGCCAGCGCCGCTCACCTTGGCGCCAGCAGCGTTCTTGCCGTTTTCCAGACCGACCTTGGCGGTGAAGCCGTCCATGCCGAAGCTGACGACCGGGCGGATGCCGACGTTCTTGGCAGCAGCCATGAGGCCCAGCTCGAAGCCCACGCCGCCACCAGCGTTCAGGTTCAGCGCAGCGTGCAGGTCGCTGGTACGGCCACGGAACGCATTGGCGCGGTAGCCAGCAGCGGAGCCGCCGTCTTCAGCGATGGTGTCCTTGCCGGTGGGGAACAGGTCAGCACCTTCGAAGCGGCCCAGCTTGACGTCGCCAGCCGAGTTGCCGATCTGGACCCACATGTCGTCCACACCGACCGAGCCGCCCTTGCCGGCCATGTAGCTGGCGCGGCCAGCGACGAAACCGCCGCCCTTGTCGGCCTTCGAGAAGGCGTTCAGTTCAACGCGGCCGCCTTGGCTGGCGCCACGGGCATTGTTCTGGTACGTGGTGTCCATTTCGACGTTGGCGTCGAAGCCGACAGCGGCGAAAGCCGGAGCGGAGATCAGGGCGGCGATGGCCAGGGCCAGTTGGGATTTGCGGATCATGGTCAGACTCCTCTTTCGTTGCGGGAAGATGGTCGAATGCTCGACCTTGGGTGATGCTTGGGTGATGAACAGTAGCGACTATTCAATTCCAATTTACCTGAGGTTGACCCTTGGTAAACCGTCTTGTCGTTTCTGTGCAACATTTGCTCAGTGTCTGGATTGTGTGCTGCACCGTGGTATTGAGCCAGTGCAGCGCGTTCAGACAACAGACCGGTTACGGCGGGTTTCTCTGCTGTGAATTTATGCCAAAACACAGCGCCACAGTAGCACCGTAAACGTTTGCGTTTCTACCGCACCCTGATTTAGGCGAAAACCTAGGGAACATCCTTGTCGCAATTACGCGACGTTACAGCGCCACCATCCACTCGTGGGCCGGGTCGTTCTTGAAATGCCAGAGCCGGCCAGGACCGGCCATGACATTCAGGTAGTACAGGTCGTAACCGTGGGGTGCGACGCAGGGGTGATACCCGCGAGGAACCATCACGACATCGTGGTTTTCCACGGCGCAGGCTTCGTCAATACTGCGGTCGTCGGTATAGACGCGCTGAAATGCGAATCCTTGCGGCGGGTTCAGTCGGTGGTAATAAGTTTCTTCGAGCAGAGTTTCTTCGGGCGGCACGTCGCGGTCGTGCTTGTGCGGCGGGTAGCTGCTGGAATGGCCCGCGGGGGTGATGACTTCGACGACGAGCAGGTGGTCCGCCCCCGGATCGTCCTGGGGCAGGATGTCGCAGACGTAGCGCGTGTTGGAGCCCTTGCCGCGCACGCTGCGGCGCATGCCAGCACCGTCGATGCGGCGCACTGCGTGTCCACCCTTGCTGGGCGCGCTGCACAAGGCTACCTCGGCATCGCGCGTGGCGGTGACGGTCAGCGACTGGCCGCCGGGCACATACAGCGCGTCCGGTGACTGTTCGGCGAACACGCTGTCGCGCGAGCCCAGTCCCGCGAACACGGTGTCGCCGACCCGCACTTCGACGGTGCCGGTCAGCACCACGAGGCACAGTTCGCGTGCGCCGGTGTCGAGCGTTTCATGGTCGCCCGCCGCTAGCCGCAGCGCGCGGAAGCCCACATGCGTCCAGCCGGCCCGCTCGGGCGTGATCTCGCAGATTTCCCGCCCGGGGGCGGCCTTGACCAGCAGACTCATGGTTCAGCTTCCCAGTCGGTTGACGATGGCCCGCAGCGTGTCGTGGCCCTTCTTGGCGTAGGCGTAGCTCGGGGCCACGGCGGGATCCTGTTC
>JBEEMX010000296.1:0-8841 GCA_041192465.1 Pseudomonadota bacterium
CTGGTGATCCGGGTCAGCGTCGAAGCGGCCTACCTGCACTGCGCCAAGGCGTTCCTGCGCGCCCGGCTGTGGGAGGCGGGGGCACAGGTCGAGCGATCCGTGCTGCCGACCGCCGGGAAGATGATCAGCGACCAGACGGGCCTGCACGTCCTCCCGGAGACGCGGGAGGACATGGTCAAGCGTTACGCGCCCGACCTCTGAGCGGCCTGCCGGTCACGCTCCTTGTCCTGCAGCAACCGCCACATCACCTTGCCCGCGCCCGACTTGGGCAGCGCCTCGACGAACTCGACGAGCTTGGGCGCCTTGTACGCGGCCATGTGCTCGCGTGCCCAGTCGAGGATGTCCTGCTCCGTGGTCTGCCCCCGCGCTTCCTGGCGCAGCACGATCACCGCCTTGACCGTCTCGCCGCGGTAGGCGTCGTGCGTGCCGATGATGCAGGCTTCGGCCACCGCCGGGTGCCGGTACAGCAGCAGCTCCACCTCCGACGGCCAGACCTTGAACCCGCTCGCGTTGATCATCCGCTTGAGGCGATCGGTGATGAAAAAGTAGCCTTCGTCGTCCATCCGCCCCAGATCGCCGGTGCGGAAGAACTTCTTGCCCGCCAAACCCGGCAATTCGATGAACGCCGCCTCGGTCGCCGACGGATGTTTCCAGTAGCCCTTGAACACCATCGGCCCGTTCGTGACGATCTCGCCGACCTCGCCCACGGGCAGCTCCTCGAACGTCACCGGATCGACCACCCGCGCATCGACGCCGAAGATCGGTATCCCCAGGCACTGCAGCTTGGCGCGCTCGGGCGGGTTGGCGTGGCTGGGTGCGGCGGTTTCGGTCAGCCCGTAGCCTTCCGCGAAGGTCAGCCCGAATTCGCTCAGCAGCCGCTCGGCCACTGCCTGCGGCATCGCCGCGCCGCCGCCCGAGAGGTAGCGCAGGCTCGACAGGTCGAAGCTGCGGTAGTTCGGGCTGGCGAACAGGTCGATGATCATCGTGGGGATGCAGGTCCAGTGGCTGACCCGGTGGTGCGAGATCAGCCGCCCGGCGAGTTCGCGGTCCCAGCGCGGCAGGATCACCACCGTCGCGCCGCACCACACCGGACTGAGCACGCCGTAGAGCATCCCCGTGATGTGGAAGAACGGCACGACGCCCAGGCTCACCGTCTCGGCGCTGGCGTAGCCCCACAGGCTGCCGCCGGCGATGTTGCTCGCCAGCGTGCGGTGGGTGTGGACGCAGCCCTTGGGCAGGCCGGTGGTGCCCGAGGTGTAGGGCAGCAGGGCCATGTCGTCCGGGCCGGCGGTGTGCGCGGTGGGCGTCAGGCGGGCGGCGAGTGCGTCGGCCAGCGGCGTGCAGCCGGTCGGCAACGCGGGCGAGGCGCGCAGCCAGGCGTCGATGGCCGGCGGTGGCGCGAGCGCGGGGTCGGTTGTGTCGCCGAGGTAGTCGCCGTAGCGCGTCACGACGATGCCGCGCAGCCGCTGCGCCTCGGGCAACCGGGCGTCCGCCTCGGCGACGATGGCGGCGAGGTCGGCGCTGGTGATGACGACCTTGGTGTCGGGGTCGGTGATGTAGTGGCCGAACTCATCGACCCGGTTCATCGGGTTCACCGGCACCACCACCGCGTCGGCGCGCATCACCGCGTAGAACGCCACGATGAACTGCGGACAGTTCTGCAGGAAGATCGCCACCCGGTCGCCCTTGGCCACGCCCTGCACCTGTAGCCAGCCGGCGAGGGCCTCGGCTTGACGGTGCAGGGCATGGAAGGTCAGCGGCTGGCCGAAGAACAGGTAGGCGGCGCGGTCGGGATAACGCTGCGCGGTGGCGTCGAGGTTGAACCACAGCGAGGTTTCGGGCAGCACGAGGTCCAGCGGCAGGCGCTTGGGCCAGTGCTTCAGGTGGGGGCGGTCGGCGGGGATGGGCATGGGGGACTCGCGGCACGGTTCGGATGAACCGCAGGTATACGCCGGTCCCGCCGCGTATGGCATCGGGGCGTCCCGGAGGCGCTGTCGCCGCCGGGACAGCCGACCTCAGGGCACGGCCTTCATCAGGACAGCGCCGTCACCTGCCCGAAGCCGGAGGCTGGTGATGGCCGCGCCGACCGTGCCATCGGCGGCCAGCAGGTAGTAGCGCCCGCCCAGGTCGATCGGTAGCGAGTACACGGTGTACTGCGAGGCGGTGGTGTTCCAGGCGGCCGGGCGGTGCAGCACGACCGCCTTGGTGTAGTCGCGCCGCCAGACATCCGGCCCGCCGCCGAGGTCCGCGCCGCGTTTCCAGGCAAGATCCCGCACCCCGCCGCGGTAGCCGCCCGCGTCCGGCACACCGATGTCCACGCCCATCGCCGGGAACCACGTTGCCCAGCGTTGCACCTGGTCGAGCCGAGGGAGTGCCTGCTTGGCCTGGTGCAGCACGGCGCCATCCACGCGCAGCACCTCGTCGTTTTCGCTGTAGATGTAGCCACCGCGCGAGTAGTAGGCGAACACGGTGTTCGCGTTGCGGGCGATGTGGTGCTTGGTGAGCGCGACCATCGGGCCGCGGTTGCCGCGGTCCCAGGCCACGCTGCCGGCCGCGACGGTGGCTTCGGTGTCGGCGTAGAGGAACACGCCCAGGGTGCCGGCCGGGTTGCTGGCGGGCAGGTAGTCGTCGTAGGCCATGCGCGTGGGCCGGCCGTCGTCGCCGGTGGTGATGCCGCGCAGGTCGTTGGTTTTCCAGACGAAGGTGTGGTACTCGGTGATGTTCCACTGGCCGGACTTGACCAGCGCGGTGCTGGCGGCGTTCACGCCGAGCAGCAGCGCGGGCTGCTGCTGGCGCACCAGTCGCACGATGTTGCGGTACTTGGTCAGGCTGGAGGCGGCCCAGGTGGCGCCGCCGGCCTTGTCGAGGAAGTCGGTGGTGGTGGCGGGCACGCCGTCGTCGGCGACATCGCGCTCGCCGTCGTCGCACATCACGCCGCCCGCGCCGCTGCTGCGGTTGTCCTTGACGATCTTGCTGGCGACGAAGGTGGCCCAGCTCCCGTCGGTCAGGCCCTGCTGGTCGGCCGGGTTGGCCACGAAGTGGTTGACGGACCAGAACGAGATGCGCGCCTGGTAGGGGAACTTCGCCGAAGCGGTGGCCGGGGGCGTCGGGTTGTAGGCCAGTGTGGTGCCGCGGTGGACGATGGTCGGGCTGCTGGCGTCCCAGCCGCGGCCACTTTGCGGGGTGCCGCCGAGCCAGTCGTCGCCGCGGATCTGGCTGCTGACCGGCACGATCCGCGCAGAAGCGACGACCACGCGCACGAAGTACTTGCGGCGCGAACCGTTCAGGCTCGTCGGCTGCCAGTCTGCGGGGGGCACGAAGGTGAGCTTGCCGGAGCGCGTGAAGGCGGCCGTCCCGTCCTGCAGCCCGGCCGACAGGGTGACCCAGCCGCTGCCGTTCCAGTACTGCACCGTGCGCACCACGTCCGCGCCGGCCGTGGCCAGCGTGAACTGGATGTCCGCGAACGGCTCTTCATAGCCGAGGTAGGTCTGTCCCGACAGCGCCACCTGGCCGGCGTAGGCGAGGGCGGACACATCGGTGAAGCTGCGCCCGTCCACGCTGCGCAGGACGCCGTTGCGGCCCTCGAAGGCGTCGAAGCGGTCCAGACCATCGAAAATGCGGCCGATGCGGGCGGTGTAGTTGGCCTTGGCGTGCAGCAGCATGTCTTCGGGGACGAGCCGCTTGGCGAGTGCCCAGTCCTTCATCTCCAGCAACTCGGCGATGGAGCCGATGCCGTAGATGTCCTGGTAGCCCATCCACTTCACCGCGGTCGAGGTCGGCTTCGGCCCGGCCAGCCGCACCGCGAAGCGTTGGTCCATCCAGGCGGCGGTGGCGGCGTCCGGGGAGTTATAGGCGACGATGCCGTAGCCCGGCAGCGGCGGTGCAGGGGTGGCCGCGGTGGCCTGCCACATTCCTGTGGCGAGGCTCAGTGCAGTGACTACGGTGGCGATCAGTTTTTGCATGGTGGGGCATTGTCCAGAATTTCCCGCCGTGCTCCCGACGGAATGTCATGGCCCGCGTGCGGATGCAAGCCCCTAAAATCGAGGTTTGCTCATTTCATTCACGCAGCCCTCCGCAGCGGCAGTCACCATGTCCCAACAGCAACAGATCAAGCGCGTCGTCCTCGCCTATTCGGGCGGCCTGGACACCTCCATCATCCTCAAGTGGCTCCAGGACGAGTACCAGTGGAAGAGTTCGTGCGCGACTTCGTGTTCCCGATGTTCCGCGCCAACGCGTTGTACGAAGGCGAATACCTGCTGGGCACGTCGATCGCCCGCCCGCTGATCGCCAAGCGCCTGGTCGAGATCGCCCAGAAGACCGAAGCCGACGCCATCTCCCACGGCGCCACCGGCAAGGGCAACGACCAGGTCCGCTTCGAACTGGGCGCCTACGCGCTGATGCCGGGCGTGAAGGTCATCGCCCCGTGGCGCGAGTGGACGCTGTCCAGCCGCGAAAGCATGCTGGCCTACGCCGACCAGCACGGCATCCCCGTGGACTTCAAGAAGCACAAGGGCGGCGGCGCGCCGTATTCGATGGACGCCAACCTGCTGCACATCAGCTATGAAGGCGGCATCCTCGAAGACCCGAACTTCGCGCCCGAAGACAGCATGTGGCGCCTGACGCGCAGCCCGGAGAAGGCGCCCAACAAGCCGCAGATCATCGAGCTGACCTACGAGAAGGGCGACGTGGTCGCCATCGACGGCGAGAAGCTGTCGCCGGCCCAGGTGCTGACCAAGCTGAACGAGATCGGCGGCCTGCATGGCGTCGGTCGGCTGGACAAGGTCGAGAACCGCTATGTCGGCATGAAGAGCCGCGGCTGCTACGAAACCCCGGGCGGCACCATCCTGCTGGCCGGTCACCGCGCCATCGAGTCGATCACGCTCGACCGCGAAGTGCTGGCGCTGAAGGACGACCTGATGCCGCGTTACGCGCGCATGGTCTACAACGGCTACTGGTTCGCGCCGGAGCGGGTGCTGCTGCAAGGGCTGATCGACGCTTCGCAGGCCACCGTGAACGGCACCGTCAAGCTCAAGCTCTACAAGGGCACGATCATGTGCGTGGGCCGCGAGTCGCTGACCGATTCGCTGTTCGACCCGAAGATCTCGACCTTCGACGACGACGGTGGCGCCTACAACCAGGCGGATGCGGGCGGCTTCATCAAGCTGAACGCGCTGCGCCTGCGCATCGCCGCGAACGCCCGTGCGGCGCGTGCGCCGAAGCCGGTTGCACCCGTCGAAAAGGCCGCTGCCAAGAAAACCGCCTGAGGAGCCACCGATGAGCAACGAACAACTGAGCGTCGCCAGCGTCGGCACCAAGGCCAACGTCTACTTCGACGGCCGCTGCGTCTCGCACGGCATCACCCTGGCCGACGGCACGAAGAAGAGCGTGGGCGTGATCCTGCCCGCGTCGCTGACCTTCAACACCGGTGCGCCGGAGGTGATGGAAACCGTGGCGGGCGCGTGCAGCGTGCTGCTGCCGGGCCAGAACGAATGGCAGACCTTCGGGCCTGGTCAATCGTTCAATGTTCCCGGCAACGCGAGTTTCCAGATCCGGGTCGAGGGTGAGCCCTACCACTACATCTGCCACTTCGGCGGATGAAACAGGGGGCGATGCGGCATCATCGGGGCCAAAGGAACTCCCCAGATGGTCTCTCGTCGTCAGTTCATGGTGGCTTCGGCCACCCTCGCCGCACTGGCTGCGGCGGCACCCGGCGCCCAGGCACTGGAGCGCCCCACCGGTAGGGTGGTGCTCACCATCTCCGGTCGCATCGGTGTGCGCAACGCCGGTACACAGGCCGAGTTCGACATGGGCATGCTGGCGGCATTGCCGCAGCACACCTTGTCCACCAAGACCCCGTGGTACCCACAAGCCCACACCTTCACCGGGCCGCTGCTGCGCGACGTGCTGGCGGCTGTCCAGGCACAAGGTAAAAATCTGCGGGCCATTGCGCTCAATGACTACAAGGTCGATCTGCCGGTCGCGGATGCACTGAAGTTCAATCTGGTGCTGGCCCGTCTGATGGACGACAAACCGATGCCCGTGCGTGACAAGGGTCCGCTGTTCATCATCTATCCGTTCGATTCGGACGAGGCCCTGCGCAACGAGCGGTACTACGGCCGATCGGCCTGGCAGCTCAAGGCGCTTGACGTGCTCGAATGATCCCGACGACCCGAGTCGGGCGCCTGATGGCGCTGATGGTGCTGGTGCTGACGGCCATTTTCGGGGGGATTGGTTGGCTGCAGACCCAATCGCTGGCGCTGCTCAATGCCAAGGTGGTCTACCAGGGCGACAACATCGTCTGGAGCTTCTTCCAGCTCGAAACCGAATCGCTGCGCCTGGGCCAGGCGCTGCGTGCGGCGGCAGTGCAACCAGATCCGACCGCGCCGGTCTTTCTGGATGCCATGGAGGCGCTGAACGAACGCTACGAAATCTTCGTCAGCCGCATCAGTCTGGTTGAACCGGAGCGCACCCGCGACGTGATACCCGAGCTGGATCAGCACCGCTGGGTGATTGCCCGGCTGCACGCGCTGGTGGCCCGCATGGACCGGGTGATTGGGTCAGATGCGCCGCGGCAGGTCGATTCGGCCAGCATTCGGGCCTTGCTGCCCGAGTTTGATGCAGCGGTCCAGTCGATCCGCGATTTCTCGTTGCTGGCCAACCAGGCATTGGCCGAGGGGGTCACGCGGCGCAATGAGGCCGTGCGGGACCAGAGCCGCATCGGCATCGGGTTGACGATTTTCCAGTGCTTGCTCATTGGGGTGTTTGCGTATGTGGTGGTGCGGCAGGTGCGCTCGCTGGAGCAGCGCCGCAGTGAGCTGGAGCAGCTTGCCCGGCACCTGCAGGACGCACGCGCCGAGGCCGAGCGGGCCAGCCGCGCCAAGAGCGCCTTTCTCGCCAACATGAGCCACGAGCTGCGCACACCGTTCAATGGTCTGCTGGGGATGTTGTCGCTGCTGGCCGGGTCGGCGCTGACTGTCCAGCAGCGCGACCACCTGGGCATCGCGCGCCAGTCGGGCGAGCACTTGATGAGCTTGCTGAACGATGTGCTCGATTATTCGAAGATGGAGTCGGGTCTGCTGGATCTGGTGGCCCACCCCACCGTGCTGCGCCAGACCGTGCAGGAAGTGCAGGCCCTCATGGCGCCGCTGGCCCGTGACAAGGGCTTGCAGTTCGATGCCGATTTCGCTGCCGATCTGCCACTGCGCGTGTTGGCCGATGCCAAGCGGATCAAGCAGATCCTGTTCAATCTGCTGGGCAATGCGATCAAGTTCACCGATGCAGGGCAGGTGCGCTTGCAGATCGACCGGCTCCCGATGGACGGGGGGCCGGCCGTGATCCGGTTCCGCATCTCTGACACCGGCATCGGCATGGGCGAGGACACCCTTGCGCATCTGTTCCAGCGTTTCAGCCAGGGCGATGACAGCATCAGCCGGCGGTTTGGTGGCACCGGGCTGGGCCTGGAAATTTCACGTACTCTGGCTGAGATGATGGGGGGCGGGATTTCTGTGACCAGCCAGATCGGACGGGGCAGTGAATTCACCGTGGTGTTGCCCTTGCCGGAGCTGCAGGACCGTGCCGATGTGGACATGCAGGCGATCGAGACCCTGACTGTGGCGCCGGTGGTGCCCAGTGATGCACCGCTGGGCAACGGCCTGTGGGTGCTGGTCACCGATGACCATCCCGTCAACCGCCAGTTCATGCAGGTGCTGCTGGAGCGGCTGGGGCACCGGGTTTTGCTTGCCACCAACGGTGAGGAGGCGGTGGTGGTGGTGCGCGAGCAGGTGTGCGACCTCGTGCTGATGGATCTGCACATGCCCGTCATGGATGGATTGGCGGCCGCGCGTGCCATGCGGGGATTGCCGGTGCCGCAATCCCGCGTACCCATTGTGGCGCTGACGGCGGACGCTTCCCCCGAGTCCCGCGAGCGGGTCCGGGCTGCGGGCATGGACGATTTCCTGGCCAAGCCGGTGCAGTTGCACGACGTTGAGGAGGTGCTGCGCAGGCACTTCGGCGCCCGCGCAGTGGGTGGCATGACCCCAGCGGATCCGGCTGCAGTGTCGGTGGTGGCCCCTGGTGCTGCGGTTGCTGGACCTGCCAAGCCGGAGCGCCGTCGCCGTGTCCGCATCAAGCCAGGGGAGGCTGCGCAGAGGCTGGACATGGTGTTGATCGCCGACACCTGCGTGGCACTGTCGGTGCAGTCCTACGGGGCATTGCTGGCGGGTTTTCTGTCGGATGACAGTGCGTCGCTGGCCGACTTGCTGGCGTTGCTTGAACCGGGTGGGGTGGCGGCAAACCGTTCGGCCGCGGCACACCGGTTCAAGGGCGCAGCGGCGAGTCTGGGCTTGCGGGAATTGGCCGACACGGCGTGCGCCATCGAGATGGATGCCGGGGCATTGACCCAGGAAACAGCGGCCTTGGCGGCGCAGTGTTTGCGGACGCAGTTCGCTGCTGCCCGCGAGATCACGTCCCGACTGGGTTGGCTTGGCGTATGAGCCGCGTGGCAGCCCAGCCCAGTCCCGTCGCTGGACTCAGGCCGCTGCTGCGATCGGGTGGTGGTCGGCGCTGCGAGCGGTGGCGCGGCTGGTGCTCTGGGCATTCTGGCCATCGGTGCGTGTGGCGCTCCAACGTTCGACGCTGCCGCGACGCAGGCTCACGACGATCTGATTGCCGTAGCTGTCGCGCCACAGCCAGTCATTGCTGTGCTCGTTCACACGCTGACCCAGGCTGTTGGAGATGACCAGAACATCGGCCATGGTCATGCCGTGCGCCAGTTTCGATTGCAGCGTCACGACGCTGTCGACCATGCCCTTCGGCCGGTCGGCCACATTGCGCAACTGGCGC
>JBEEMX010000297.1:0-4864 GCA_041192465.1 Pseudomonadota bacterium
TCGCTGGCGCAGGCGATGCAGACCGCGCTGTGTCTCAACCCGCAGGCGCGCGCAGCCGGGGCGGCGATCCGGGTGCAGGCCAGCGCGGTCGGCGAGGCACGGGCAGCCTACTTCCCCAAGCTCAACATCGGCGTCAACCGCCTGTTCAGCCGCACCGCCTACACCGACAGCGACCTGCCCGACGACGACCGGGTCGGCACCAACCGGTCGGTCAACCTGACGTGGCGGCTCTACGACTTCGGGGCGCGTGGGGCCAGTCTGGACGTGGCGCACCAGTTGCTGCGCGCCGCCACCGCCTCGCGGGACGCGACGCTGCAGAAGCTGCTGGCGGCGGTGGTGGAGACGTATTTCGACGCCGTGACCACCCAGGCCACGCACGGCGCCCGTGTCGAAGCGGTACGCCTGGCCCGCTCGACACTGGCCGCCACCGAACGCCGCGAGGCGCTGGGCGCTGCGGCTGGGAGTGATGTGCTGCAGGCCCGTGCCGCGCTGGCGCGGGCGCAACTGGCGGCGCAGCGGGCGCGGGGCGAGCAGGTGAAAGCGGCGTCGGTGCTGGCCTACGTGATGGGCCTGCCCGGCACGGTGCCACTGGCCTTGCCTAATGGGCTGGACGTGCCCGACGCTCCGGCCGTGGAAGATCTCGCGCACTGGCTGGCCGAGGCGCAGGCGGGCCATCCCGGCATCCGTGCCGCCCAGGCGCAGCGCGAGGCGGCGGTTGCCAAGGTCTCCGCCGCCCGTGCCGAGGGCTGGCCATCGCTAGAGTTCAGCCGCGCCGACCAGGTGAACGGCCTGCCCAGCCAGGGGTTCGGCGCCACGCGCAGCCGCGTCACCACCTACGGGCTGGCGCTGTCGATCCCGCTGTTCGAAGGCTTCGCCCGCGTCTACAAGGTCAGCGGCGCCCAGGCGCAGGCCGAGCAGAGCGACGCCAGCCTGCAGAATACGGTGCTGCAGGTGTCGATGGAGGTGGTCAAGGCCCACGCCGACGCCACCGCCGCGCTCGACAACCTGCAGGCCAGCGCCACCCTCGTCGAAGCCGCGCAGGCGGCGGTCGGCAGCGCGACACGGCGCTATGACAAGGGCGTCAGCGATATCCTGGAGCTGCTGACCAGTCAGAACGCACTGGCCGACGCGCAGCAGGAGCGCATCCGCTGTCTGGCCGAGTGGCATGCGGCGCGGCTGAAGCTGGCGGCGGCAGCGGGGGTGCTGGGGGCGCTGGATTAACCGGCCACTGGCACCCAGATCTCCGTGCGCAGCGCCTCGGGCGGCGTGTCCTGCGGGCTGTTGAGCATCAGCTCCATCGGCGGTGCATCACGCAGCGCCTCGCCGGACGTGGGCAACCAGTCGCGGTAAATCGCGGCCCAGATGCGGTGCAGTTCCGCATACGGCCCGACGTGCGTGAACACCGCGTAGCGACCGGCTGACAGCGGCTGCCACACCAGCGTGCCGGACAGCGGCAGCGCCTCGGCGGGCGGTTGCACGGCGTGGCCTTCCCCATTCGCCATCGCGTAGCCGAACACCACGCCCGCCACGTAGCGGCAGTGCGGGTCGTCCGGCCCCTGCGGATCGTCGGGGCAAATGCTCAGCCAGCTCCACGCCTGCGCGTATAGCCCGCTGCGCTGCAGGGCGGTGACCAGCTCGCCGAACGCCTGCCGGGCGGCGCGCTCCATCGTGCGGTTGACCATGCCGCGGGCGGTGGCGGTGAGCGCCACGAGGCCGGGCGGCAGGGTGGCGTGGCGGGTGGGCTGGATCGGCTGGGGCATGTCGGCTCCGTCAGAGGGTGGGTGGCGTGCGGATCCCTCAGGCTGCGACCTGCGTCTGCAACGTGAACGTCTGCAGGATCTGGAAGATCCGGTTCACCCGCTGCGGCTCGAACAGGGCTTCCGGGCCTTGCGGGCTGATGTCGAGGAAGGGCGATTCGTAGAGGCGATCCGGTGCCATGCGCCCGTTCGAGGTCAGCTCGGCGATGACGTGGTCGATGAATTCGATCTGGTCGGGGGTCGCGGTGCGGCCGACCAGGAACTCGTTGAACGCCTGCGTCACCGCCTCGCGGTCCAGACCGACCAGGGCGCGGATGAAACCGACCAGCCCTTGGTCCTCGGTGGTCGCTTGCTCGACCAGCGCGTGTGTGCCGCCGGCCTCGATCAACATGCCCTGCAAGGCGTCCAGGTCGGCAGCGGTGAGCGCCTGACCCCGGCGCAAGCGTTGCAGGGCGAGGTGGTCGGCATGGGCCTGCAGGAACTGGCGCGCCTTGTCCCGGAAGCGTGCCATGTGGACGCCGTCGGCGATCTCGGGCAGGGCGATGACGGATTCCTCCCCCAGTTCGTCGATGAAGTCGGTGTAGACCACCGTCCGCTTGGACTTCTCGATCAGCTTGACCAGCGCCCGCAGGCGCTTGCGCATGTTCTCCAGCATGCCCAGCGTCACGTCCTCCCACCAGTCGTCGCCGGCCACGGACTGGATCAGCACCATTTCGGCCTTGATGGCCGGCACCGCCTCCTGACCTTCCAGTGCGCTCGCGATGGCCCGGATCTGGTCACGCAGGCGGCTGAAATCTGGGGCGGCCTGCAGGATGGCGAGCTGGGTGCGGAACACCATCAGATCGAAGCGTTTGGCCTCTTCGTCCTCGTCCACCAGTTGGGTGGGCAGGCTGGCAAGCTGGTTCGTCAGGAGGGTCTGGGCTTCGATGTCCAGCGGCTTGGCCCAGGCGTCCGGCTTGGCGAAGCGCTCCACCGCGGCGCGCGCGGGCCGCACGACGAAGTTGTCGAGGTTCATGGCCGCCACGGTGTCGTGAAGGTGGCGTGCCACTGCGTCGCGCAACTGCCGCTCGGTCGGCGATCCCAGCGTGCTCGGGGCTTCCTCGTTCGTGACGCCGGCGTTGGCCGCGCGCTCGTCGAGTGCGTGGACCAGCGACAGCCGCGCCTTGAAGAGCCGCGTGCTCAGCGACTCGGCCGCCGCGCCGTCCTTGAACTCCGGGTTCTGGGCGAAGAATTCGAGGTTCTGGCAGTAGTCGAACAGGAAGAAGCCCTGCTTGTGCTGACCGGGTCCGTACAGGTTCTTGCACAGCCGCGTGCCCCGGCCGACCATCTGCCAGAACTTGGTCCGTGACCGGACGATCTTGAAGAACACCAGGTTGACCACCTCGGGCACGTCGATCCCGGTGTCCAGCATGTCCACGGAAATCGCGATGTGCGGTGCCTTGTCCTTCTTCTTGAAGTCGGCGATCAGGCTTTCCGCGTAGACGGTCTTGTAGGTGATGACGCGGGCGAACTCGCCCTTGTACTGCGGATAGTTGGCGTTGAACCGCAGGGCGATGAACTCGGCGTGGTCGTTGTTCTTGGCGAAGACGATCGTCTTGCCCAGCCGGTCGCCGCCGGCCACCTTCTGGCCGCGCAGCATCAGGTGTTCGAGCACCTTGTCCACGGTGTCGGTGTTGAAAAGCCACTTGTTCAGTGCGGCGGCCTCCACGCTGTCCGGCGGTGGCTCGCCGTCCTCGTTCCACTCCAGCGCATCCCACTGTTCCTGTTCGGCCTCGCTCAGTTCGGCGTACTGGATCCCGTCGCGCTGGAACTTGAGCGGGACGGAAATCGGCGTCGGGGCCACCAGGTGCTTGTCCGAGACCGCCTTGTCGAGCGGGTAGGCGTCGGTCGGCACGCCGGTTTCCAGGTTGAACAGGCTGTAAGTGTTGTGGTCGATCTCGTCCTTCGGCGTGGCAGTCAGGCCGACCAGCAGGGCGTCGAAGTAATCGAAGATCGCCTTGTACTTCTGGTAGATCGAGCGGTGGGCCTCATCGACGACGATCAGGTCGAAGTGGCCGACGCCGAAGCGGCGTATTCCACCTTGGGCGCCGTCGGCGGCCTCGTCGATCAGCCCCATCATCGTCGGGTAGGTGGACAGGAACACCCGGCCTTCGGTGTGCTTCTCGGTCAGCAGGTTGACAGGGGACGAGTCGGGCAGGAAGGTCTTGAAGGCGTCCGCAGCCTGCTTGACCAGCGCCACCCGGTCGGCCAGGAACAGCACGCGCTTGGCCCAGTTGCAGCGGGTCAGCAGGTCCACCAGCCCGATCACCGTGCGGGTCTTGCCGGCGCCTGTGGCCATCACCACCAGGGCCTTGCGCTGCTGGTCGCACTCGAAGGTTTCGCCGATGCGGCGCACGGCACGGGTCTGGTAATAGCGTTCGATGATGGCGGCGTCGATCTCGGCGCTGGCCAGCGGCTGGCGGCTGCTGCGCCGCTGGACCATCAGCTCCAGCTCGGGCTTCTTGTAGAACCCTTGGACTGCGCGCGGTGGGTACTGCGTGTCATCCCAGATCCAGTGTGCATAGCCGTTCGAGCAGAAGATGACCGGGCGCTGGCCGTACTGGGTTTCGAGGCAGTCGGCGTACAGCTTGGCCTGTTGCTGGCCGACGCGGGCGTCCTTCTTCGTGCGCTTGGCTTCCACCAGGGCGAGCGGGCGGCCGTCGTCTCCCCACAGCACGTAGTCCACGAAGCCCTTGCCCTTGTTTTCACCGTTGGCATTGGGCATGCCGCTGACCTCGACCTCGAAGTTCTTCGCCGGGTCCAGCGTCCAGCCGGCTTCCTTGAGCAGCAGGTCGATGAAGAAGTCGCGGGTCTGGGCTTCGCTGTAGTCGTGGGTGTCGGGGGTGGCGGCGTTGGCCTGCTTGGCGGCGGCGATCTGGGCGCGCACGGCCAGCAATTCGGCTTCCAGCGCGGCGTTGGCGGACAGCGCGCCGGCCAGCTTCTGGTCACGCTCGGCGAGGTCGCGTTCGAGCTTCTGGAGCTGATCGGCCGTCTGGGGCGGCACGGCGGGCGCGGTCGGTGCGGGCTTGGGCAGCAGGGCGGCGTTGAAGCCGAGGGCGGGGTCCGGG
>JBEEMX010000298.1:0-4853 GCA_041192465.1 Pseudomonadota bacterium
CGCGCTGGGCACGATCAGCGGCGGCGGCTTCGAGGCCGTGCTGGCCAATCCGCTGGCCACCTCGGTCACCACCTGCCTGGTGGACGATGTCGGCCCAGGCGGCGCCATTCCGGGTGCCGAAGACACGGCACAGGTCTCGCTCACTGGCCCCGGCCAGGTGCTGGAAGGCGAAGTGGCCACCGGCTACACCGTCACGCTGTCGCAGGCCGCCGTGACGGACGTGGTGGTCAAGCTCAACTACGCTGGCACCGCCACCGACGGCACCGACTACACCCGCGTCACCACCGTGACGATCGCCGCGGGCCAGACCAGCACGCATTTCGACATCGCCACCCTGCCCGACGCCGCCGCGGAAGGCGCCGAGACCTACACCGTCGCGCTCGGGGCCATCTCGGGCGGTGGATTCGAGGCCATCCGCGGCAACCCATCGGCCTACGCGGTGACGACCACCATCACCGACACGGCCCACGCACCCACGCCACAGGCCGATGTCGGCGTCGCCCACGAGGACCAGCCCTTGAGCGGCAACGTGCTCACCAACGACAGCGACCCGGACGGTGACCCACTGACCGTGGCCGGCTACACCTGGGGCGACATCTACCACCCGGCCGGCAGCACCGCCACCGTGCCCGGCGTGGGTACGCTGGTCGTCGAGTCGGATGGGCACTACACTTTCACGCCCGCCAAGGACTACACCGGCCCGGTGCCCGAGGTGTCGTGTGTCATCAGCAACGGCACACTCACCTCGGTGTCCACGCTGACCCTGTCGATCGCACCGGTCAACGATGCGCCAACCCTCCACGGCAGCACGGTCACGCTGAGCGAGGAAGGTCTCGCCAACGGACACACCGAGACCGCCACCGAAACCCGCGCCACCCACGCCACCGGCACGCTGCAGTTCAGCGACGTGGACAGCCCCACCCTCACCTTCACCCTGGAAGCACCGTCCGGCCTCTACGCCAGTGGCGGCAAGGCGCTGGTGTGGACCGGTGACGGCTCGGCCGAGCACCCGCTGGTTGGCACCGCCGATGGCCAGGTGATCCTGAGCGCCACCATCGACGCGCAGGGCCATTACACGGTCGATCTGCACGGCCCGCTCGACCACCCGGTGCGCAACAGCGAGGACACGCTCACGCTGTCGCTCGGGGTCCAGGTCAGTGACGGCCAGTCCAGCAGCACGGCCACGCTCGATGTGACCGTGCGCGACGACTCGCCGACGCCGTTCTGCACCGCCCGCAGCGCCGACCTGAGCCTGGTGCAGAACAACCTGCTGATCACGCTCGACGTGTCCGGTTCGATGGCAACGCGCGATGGCGTCAACGGCGAAACCCGCCTGCAAAGCGCGATCCAGTCCATCACCAAGCTCATCGACTCCTACGACAACCAAGGTGAGGTGGCGGTCCGGCTGGTCACGTTCTCGACCAGCGGTTCGGAGCGCGGTGACCACTGGATGTCCGCCGCCGAGGCGAAATCCACACTGGCTGCTCTGAGCGCGGGCGGCAACACCAACTACGATGCCGCCCTCGACACCGCCCGTGGCGCCTTCACCGACCCCGGCCATCTCGACGGCGGCCACAACGTCGCGTACTTCTTCTCCGACGGCCGGCCGAACCTGCCGACCAGCGACGTGGGCATCGACGCCGGCGAGGCGCGGGTCTGGCAGGACTTCCTGAACCAGAACGACATCCAGTCCTACGCCATCGGGCTGGGCAGGGATGTGCCGGTGTCGGCGCTGGAGCCGGTGTCCTGGAACGGAGTCACAGGCGCGGACGATCTGTCGCCGCTGCTGGTGACCAGCTTCACGCAACTGGACGCGGTCCTCGCGCACACGGTGGCACCGGCCATCTCGGGTGATGTCGTGGATGGCGGCTTGCACAGCGTCACCGGTGCGGACGGCGGCCACCTGAGCGACATCGTGGTCAATGGTGTCCACCACACCTGGGATCCAGCCACGAGTGCCTCCGACACGGTCACGTTCAAGACCGCAGCGGGAGGCGAGTTCACCTTCGACATGGAGACCGGTCACTACACCTACCAGAGCCCGGCCGGCGCGCGAGCCGACTACCAGGAAGTGCTGAGTTTCACCGTCACTGACCGCGATGGTGACACCCGTGGTGGTCAGATGACCCTGAGCGTCAACGCCGACGGCAGCGCGTCGTTTGACGGCACCTGCGCGCCAGCACCAACGCCTACGCCTACGCCGATACCTGCGGAACCATCCACCTGCCTCAGTGGCGGTGTGCTGTCCTGGACGCTCGCAGACCACCACACCGACACCAGCACGGGCAGCGGTGGCACCTGTGGCAGCACCAACCTGCACCTGAGTGACGTGCTGGGCAGCGGCGGCAGCAGCAGCAGCCACGACACCCTGTCGAGCTGGAGCGGCTCGGGTTGCAGCACGTCATCATCGTCATCGTCACCAACGTCTGTCAGCACCGCGTCTGGCCCGGTGGATTGCCTGAACAACACCACCACGGTCGAGGCCCATCTGGCCCAGACGCTCATCCAGCAACCCGCCGACGCGCTGCACGCCTGCTGAAGATTGGCCAAGCCGCGGATCAGCTCCGGTAGTCGGCGTTGATCGTGACGTACTCGTGCGACAGGTCGCAGGTCCAGACCGTGGCGACCGCGTCGCCGCGGTTGAGGCCGACGCGCACGGTGATTTCGGCCTGCTGCATCACGCGCTGGCCGTCTTCCTCGCGGTACTCGACACGGCGCCCGCCCTGGTGAACGACATGCACGTCGTCCAGGTGCAGGTCGATCAGCGTCTGGTCGAGGTCGCTGATGCCGGCATAGCCGACCGCGGCCAGGATGCGGCCGAGGTTCGGGTCGCTGGCGAAGAACGCGGTCTTGACCAGCGGTGAATGGGCGATGGCGTAGGCGGCCTGGAGGCACTCATCCTCGGTGCGGCCGCCCTCGATGCGCACGGTGATGAACTTGGTCGCGCCCTCACCGTCGCGCACGATGGCCTGCGCAAGCTGCTGCGACACGGCAACGACCGCGTCACGCAAGGCTTGACCATCGGCCGAGTCGAGTGCGGTGATGGTCGGGTTGCCGGCCTGGTGGGTCGCGATCAGCAGGAAGCTGTCGTTGGTGGACGTGTCGCCGTCGATGGTGATGCGGTTGAAGCTGCGGTTGGCGGCTTCGGTCACCAGCGGTTGCAGCAGCGCCGGGTCGATCGCCGCGTCGGTGGCGACAAAACCGAGCATGGTCGCCATGTTCGGGCGGATCATGCCGGCGCCCTTGCTGATGCCGGTCACCGTGACGGTCCTGCCACCGATCACGACCTGGCGCGAGGCGGCCTTGGGCAGCGTGTCGGTGGTCATGATGCCGGCGGCGGCCTCGGCCCAGTTATCTGGCTTGGCGGCGGCCAGTGCGGCGGGCAGACCCGCCAGAATGCGCTCGCTCGGCAGCGTCTCCATGATCACGCCGGTCGAGAACGGCAGCACCTCCTCGGGCGCGATGTCCAGCAACTGGGCCAGCGCCACGCACACGGTGCGCGCACGCACGAGGCCGTCATCGCCCGTGCCCGCGTTGGCATTGCCGGTGTTGATGACGATGGCGCGCTTGGCGGGACCGGCGGCGAGGTGGTCGCGGCAGATCTGGACCGGTGCGGCACAGAAGCGGTTCTTCGTGAACACGCCGGCAACGCTGGAGCCGGGTGCCAGTAGCACGACGGTCAGGTCACGGCGGTTGGCCTTGCGCACGCCGGCCATGGTGATGCCGAGCTGCACGCCGGCGACCGGGTGCAGATCCTGGGGGTTGGGAGCGGTGAGGTGGACGGGCATGGCACTCTGACAGTCGAAGCGGGAGGAAGCGCAGACGCGGCCCGCCCCGGCTTGCAGACCTCAGACGGCGGCCACGCTGTCGCGCGAAACGGCGATTGTAGGGACGCTGTCGGTGGACAACCGGGCCAGCAGGTACTGGTCGCACAACTGGCCGCGGGCATCGCGCTCCACCTTGCGCATCAGGCCCTCGCGCTGTAAGCCCAGACTTTCGGTGAACGCCAGCGCCCGGGTATTGCGCACGTCGCACCACACCTCGATGCGCGCCATGCCACGGCTGTAGGCCCAGTCCATCAACGCCAGCGTGGCGTCGCGCATCAGGCCACGGCCGCGCTGGCGGCTGCACCCCACAAAGCCGATCTGGCAGCGCGGCACGCCAAAATCGACGCTGTGCAGATCGACACAGCCCACGTAGGTGCCGGTGTCGTGCTCGAAGGCCAGGTACATCACGCCCTCGCCTTCGGTGTCTACCCAGTCGCGCTGGCGCTCGCAGTGTTCGAGTGCCGCGACGGCATTCCAGTGGTGGTGACCCCAGGCAATGAAGTCGAGGTCCGCCATCGACCGCTGCACGCTGGCATGGAAGGCCGGCGCGTGGCGGGGGTGGATCTTCTCCAGGCGGAGTCGTCGGCTCGGAAGGGTTTCCGGGCTTCGGCGAAAGGTATCAGGTGTCATGGGCATCTCGGCGCGGGCGGCCGAGGTTCAGGTCAACTTGCCGTGGCACAGCTTGAACTTCTTGCCGCTGCCGCAAGGACAGGGATCGTTGCGAGCCGTGCGCTGCATCTGCTGCTCGGACAAGGCTCGGGTGTCCGGTTCAGCCTCCTGCGACACACTGCCATCTTCGTTCGGATGGGTGTAGGTGACGTTGGTGAGGTGCTCCGCACGCTCCTCGATGGCCACTGCGGCCTGCGCCACCTCTTCCGGGTTCTGGATGCGCACCGTCATCAGCAAACGGGTTACCTCCATTTTTACCACATCCAGAAGCTGGCTGAAGAGCTCGAACGCCTCGCGCTTGTACTCCTGCTTCGGGTTCTTCTGGGCGTAGCCGCGCAGGTGGATGCCCTGGCGCAG
>JBEEMX010000299.1:0-4829 GCA_041192465.1 Pseudomonadota bacterium
AGTCTACCATTAACGCATGAGTTGGTTTCAGAGTACAATTATTTGGAGAACCCAAAACAATCTGGTTACCGTAGCACCCACCTAGTATATCGTTATAAATCACGATCCCCTTCTCCTTATGATGGATTGCAACTTGAAATTCAGTTACGCACAAGGCTTCAGCATTCTTGGGCTACAGCAGTAGAAACAATGGGGACATTTCTCAAGCACCCTTTAAAATCCAGCGAAGGGCCTGAGGAATGGTTGAAATTTTTTGCTTTGGCAGGAAATGCGTTTACGTACTTAGAAGGAACCCCACAAATCCCAGGATTTGAACAGTATTCACCAAACGAAATTTATCAACAGGTAGAACAAGAAGCAAATCGACTGCGAATCAGGGCAATGTTGTTGGGCTACAGTTCTGCTGTCAAAGAAATCGCTCCAAGCACAAGAACTTCCGCATTTTACTTGGTTCAATTAAATGTTGATGATCAAGAAAAAACTGTCAGCATCACCCCTTTCGCAAAAGATCAACTAGAAAAGGCGAACACAGAGTACGCTGAGGCCGAAAAAAGTGCGTCCAAGACAGGAAATCAAGTGGTTTTAGTTTCTGCAGGATCAATCGAATCACTAAAACGTGCCTACCCCAATTATTTTCTTGATACGCATGAATTCCTCTCCAATCTTGGGTTGGTGGAGCAAGCCGCAGCAAAACTCAGAGAAAACGGGTAACTCATTTCTTCTGAAATTCTGCAAGATACCACCTTGGAACCCAGCATGCCCCATATCCTGCTCGTCAGGAGAAAAGCACGATTACCGCCATGACCCCGAACGAACTCCTGCTCCTGCTGCGCCAAGGCGAGAACTCCGGCGTCGAGTTCAAGCGCGATGACCTGCGCGCCGAACAACTGGCCCGCGAAGTGGTAGCCCTAGCCAATTTCCACGGCGGCCGGGTGCTGATAGGGGTAGAAGACGACGGCCGGATCAGCGGCATCCAGCGGCCCGACCTCGAACGCTGGGTCATGGACACCGTGTTCGGCCGCTTCATCCACCCGCAACTGCTGCCGTACTACGAGGAAGTCACGCTCGACAACGGCCAGCGCGTGGCCGTGATCACTGTGCTGACCGGCACCGCCAAACCCTATGTGCTCCGCCACAACCAGCGTGAAGACATCTACGTGCGCGTGGGCAGCACCTCCCAACTGGCCACCCGTGAACAGCAGGCAGCCCTGTTCGCTTCGGGCGGATTGCTGCACGCCGAAGTGCTGCCCGTGTCCGGCTCGGGACTGGCCGATCTGGACCTGACCCGCCTGACGGACTACCTCGGCCGCATCCTGAACGACGATGTGCCCGCGAGCGACAGCGACTGGCACCGCCGCCTCTGCGGCCTAGGCTTCATGACCGAACGGGCAGACGGCCCACCAGTCTGCACCATCGCCGGCACCGTGCTGTTCGCGCACCGACCGCGCCGGCTGCTGCGTCAGGCGGGGGTGCGGTGGATGGCGTTTGCGGGGAACGATCTGGACTACCAGGCACTCGACGACACCGTGCTCGACGGGCCGCTGGTCGGGCTGTGGTCCCGGTCGGCACAAGGGCAGGTATTCCGGGCACAACCCGGTCTGGTCGAGCAACTGCTGGAGCGCGCCGGGCCGTTCCTGTCCTCGGAATCCGCCGAGCTGGCGGAGAACCTGCGCCGCGAACGCCATTGGCACTACCCGCCCGAAGCCCTGCGGGAAGCCTTGCTCAATGCGTTCGTCCACCGCGACTGGACGCGCCCCGGCGAGGTCGAACTGGTCCGCTTCAGCGACCGGCTGACACTCACCAGCCCCGGTGCCCTCCAGAACTCGATGACCGTGGCCAAGATGCTGGCCGGTCAACGCTCACCCCGCAACCCGATCCTCGTCGAGGTGCTGCGCGACTACGGTTACGTCGAGGCGCGTGGCATGGGCGTGCGGCGCAAGATCGTGCCGCAGGTGCGGGCGCTGACCGGACGGGATGCGGAGTTCGAGGTGACGCAGGACCACGTCCGGCTCACGCTGCCGGCGGCGGCTCCACGCAGTTGACCATCCAGCAGATCCCGTACCGATCCGTCACGCTGCCGAAGTACGCGCCCCAGAACATGTCCTGCAGCGGCATCGACACCGTGCCGCCCTCGGACAAACCCTGAAACAACCGTGCGGCTTCGGCGCGGGTGTCCGGCTCCAGGTTGAGGTGGACCTGGTTGCCGGCCGTGACCTGAAACCCCATGCTCTGCGGCGCGTCGGTGCCCATGAGGATGTGGCCACCGGTGATCGCCAGCTCGATGTGCATGACCAACTGCGCGTCTTCGTCCGACAGCGGTGGCCCGCCGGTCGGGGCGCCACCAAAGCGGTGAATCGGGCCGATGAACTCGCCGCCAAACACCGAGCGGTAGAACTGGAAAGCTTCTTCGGTGTGGCGGACGAAGTTGAGGTAGGTACTGACTCGGGCCATGGTGGGGTCTCTCTTGACATTGAACGTGGATGAATCGCCGACGAATGCCGACCACGGCCGGTCACTGGTCCGGCGAAATGTCCTCGTGGAGACAGAGGTAGTTGCCCTCGGTGTCCTTGAACCAGGCCGCCTTTTCCGAGCCCAGCACGCAAACGTGGTTGATGGTCTTCAGGTCAGGGAAGTCGTAGTCCTCGAACACGACCCCCGCTCGCTTCAAGCCCTCGATGCTCGCGGCGATGTCGGCGACCTGGAAACTGATGGCGGTGTGGTCAGCCTTGGTCCCTTCCGGCTTCGGGAACAGGGCGAGCGTGCTGCCGCCCACCGCGTAGACGAACTTTCCATCGGGCCGCAGTCCACCAGGCTTCAGACCCAGGCAACCCTCATAGAACTCACGGGCGCGGCGCATGTCCTTCGCCGGCAGCATCGTTGTGACAGAAGAATCGAACAACATGGCGAATCCTTTCGCAGCGTCCGGTCATGCGCCCGCCACCGGGCGGACCTTCAACCGGTGGTACAGCTTAGACCCGCTGTGGCGATGGCGCCAGTACCCACTTGGCAGAAGCGACCGGTGGCTCACACCTCCAGCCACTCCTTGCGGATATAGGCATTCGCCTTCAACTCCGCCGGAGTGCCCTCGAACACGATCCGCCCATGCCCCATCAGCAGGCAGCGCTGCGACACCTCCAGCGCGATCGTCAGCTTCTGCTCCACCAGCAGCACGCTGATCCCCCGCCGCTGCAACTCCCGCAGGTACTCGCCCACCTGCTCGACGATCTTCGGCGCCAGCCCCTCGGTTGGCTCGTCGATCATGATCAGGTCCGGGTCGCCCATCAGCGTGCGGCACAACGTGAGCATCTGCTGCTCGCCGCCGGAGAGCACGCCGGCCTCGGTGTGCTGGCGTTCCTTGAGCCGCGGGAACATGGTGTACATGTCGTCGAAGGACCACCGCCCCGACTTGCCCGCCACCTTTTGCCCGAGCATCAGGTTCTGGTGCACCGTGAGCTTGGGGAAAATGTCGCGGTTTTCGGGCACGTAGCCGATGCCCCGGTGGGCGATGTCATACGCCTTGCGCCCCAGGATCTCCTGACCCTTCCAGCGCACCGAGCCTTGCCCGTCCACCAGCCCCATGATGGTCTTGACCGTGGTCGAGCGTCCCGAGCCGTTGCGACCGAGCAGCGCGACGATCTCGCCGGGTTCGATGCGCAGCGACACGCCGTGCAGGACGTGGCTCTTGCCGTAGTAGGCGTGGAGGTTGTCGAGTTCGAGCATGTGTCTGTGTTCAGTGTCCCTGGGCCAGCACGGAGCCGAGATAGGCCTCCTGCACCCGCGGATTGGCGCGCACCGCCTCGGGTGTGTCGAAGGCGATCACCTCGCCGTAGACCAGCACGGCAATCCGATCCGCCAATCCGAAGACCACGCCCATGTCATGTTCCACCGTCAGCAGCGTGCGCCCCTCGGTCACCTGCCGGATGAGCTGGATGAAGCGCGTCGTCTCGCTGCGGCTCATGCCGGCGGTCGGCTCGTCCAGCAGCACGACCTGCGAGCCGCCCGCGATCGTCAGGCCGATCTCCAGCGCCCGCTGCTCGGCATAGGTCAGGTTCATCGCCAGCACGTCGCGGCGCTTGTCGAGATGCAGCCGCAGCAGCAGCTCGTCGGTGCGGTCGTTGGCGTCCTTCAGCTCGGACAGGAACTTCCAGAACGCATACCGGTAGCCCAGGCTCCACAGCACGGCGCAGCGGATGTTCTCGAACACGCTCAGCTTCGGAAACAGGTTGCTGACCTGGAAACTGCGCGCCAGACCCTTGCGGTTGATCTCGTAGGGCTGCTGGCCGTCGATGCGCTCGCCGAAGAGGCGGATCTGGCCACTGGTCGGGGTGAGCCGGCCGCTGATCAGGTTGAACAGCGTGGATTTGCCCGCGCCATTCGGCCCGATGATCGCTACCCGCTCGCCCTTGCGGACCTGGAGTTGCGCGCCGCGGATGATCTGCGTCTTGCCGAAGGACTTGTGGACGTTGTCGAGTTCGACCGCAAAGGGCATGACGGGCGCGGTGGATGAAGCGGTGCTCAGAGGGCCTCCCGGCGTTTGATTTCCTTCTCGATCTCGCCCTGGGTGTCGCCCCATTGGCGAGAAAATTCGCGCCGCGTCAGCTCGAACAGCCCGATGCCGACCAGCATCACGAACACCGCGCCAACCCAGGTGTTGACGCTCTCGGTGTCCAGCGTGGCACCAAGGTAGCGCAGCTTCGGCCCGAGCGCAGCGTTGAGCTGGCGGTGGTAGACCATCTCCACCATCGCACCGATGCCGATGAGCGCCGCGGCTCCCGTGCCGAACAGGCCGAGGTAGGCCGTCCACAACTGACGCAGCTTGCCGAAGGCCG
>JBEEMX010000300.1:0-5762 GCA_041192465.1 Pseudomonadota bacterium
CCGAGCAGATCGACGAGGCCCTGCTGTCGAAGTACATGGCGCTGGCTTACGCGCCCGACCCGGACCTGTTCATCCGCACGGGCGGCGAGGTGCGCATCTCCAACTTCCTGCTGTGGCAGGTGGCGTACTCTGAGCTGTATTTCACCGATTGTCTCTGGCCCGACTTCGACGCCGCCGAGATCGACAAGGCCCTGACCGACTACGCCGCCCGCGATCGCCGCTACGGTGGCGTGAAAACCGACATCTCGGCCAGCGGGCAGAAAATCACCCTGGCGCCCGACGCCTGACCTCTCCGCTCCCATGCTCAAACAGCGCATCATCACCGCAGTGCTCTTGCTGCTGGTGCTACTCCCGGCGCTGTTCGCGCAGGCGGTCTGGCCCTTCGCCCTGCTGACGCTGGTGATGGTCGCTGCGGCTGGCTGGGAGTGGGCGCGCCTCAACAGCTATCTCGGTGTGCCAGCCTTGCTGACGGGTGGTGTGGTCGCTGCCGGCTCGGCCTCATTCTGGCTGGCTGGCTGGATCGGTCACACACCCGGCGCGCTGTGGGTGCTGGCAATGCTGGTGTGGGTGCTGGGCGGGGCACTGGTGCTCAAGCGTGGTGTGAATGCGTGGCCGCAGACGCCTCGGATGCTGCGCCTGCTGGGCGGTGTGCTGCTGCTGTGGCTGGCTTGGCTGGCGATTGCCGAAGGCAAGGCACGCGGCCTGAATTTTCTCCTGTCGGTGTTTTGCCTGGTCTGGATGGCCGATATCGCCGCTTATTTCAGTGGCCGCGCCTTCGGTCGCCGCAAGCTGGCCCCGGCGATCAGTCCCGGCAAGAGCTGGGAAGGCGTGTATGGCGGCATGGCTGGCGTGTTGCTGCTGGCGCTGGCCTGGATTGCCTTTGATCAGCGTGGGCTGGCCGACAGCCCGAGCCTCTACACCGCCCTGCTGCAACGCTGGGGCTGGGCCGGGCTGCTGGTGTCTTGCCTCTTCCTGTCGAGTCTGAGCGTCGTCGGCGATCTCTTCGAGTCGCTGGTCAAGCGCAGCGCCGGAGCCAAGGACGCTGCTGCCGGGCCATGGCGGTGTGCTGGACCGCATCGACGCGCTCCTGCCCGTGTGTCCGCTGGCCCTCGCCCTGGTACTTGCATGACCGTGACCGCTTCTGTTTCCACCCACTCCGGCATGCCGCGTCAGCGCGTGACGGTGCTGGGCTCCACCGGCTCGATTGGCACCAGCACACTCGATGTGTTGTCGCGCCACCCTGACCGCTACGAGGTGTTCGCGCTCAGTGCCCATAGCCGCGTCGAGGAACTCGCTGCCCAATGCCGTGTCTGGCGCCCGCGTTTTGCGGTGATGCCGACCACCGAACTCGGGCGCGCACTGACCGACCGCCTGCGTGCTGACGGTGTGCCGACCGAGGTGCTGGTCGGCCCCGCCGCGCTGGAAGAGGTCGCCGCACACCCGGAGGTGGACAGCGTGATGGCCGCCATCGTCGGCGCTGCAGGTCTGCCGCCGTGTCTGGCCGCGGCCCGCGCCGGCAAGCGGCTGCTGCTGGCGAACAAGGAAGCGATCGTCGTCGGGGGCGCGCTGTTCATGCGCGCCGTCCGCGAGGGTGGGGCGCAGTTGCTGCCCATCGACAGCGAGCATTCGGCCATCTTCCAGTGCCTGCCCGAAGACCGCTCGACCTGGGCGCAGCGCATCGACCACATCATCCTGACCGCCTCCGGTGGCCCCTTCCGCGACCGCGATCCGAAGACCTTGCGCGACGTGACGCCCGACCAGGCGTGCGCGCACCCGAACTGGGTCATGGGCCGCAAGATCTCGGTGGACTCGGCCACGATGATGAACAAGGCGCTCGAAGTCATCGAGGCACGTTGGCTGTTCGACTTGACGCCGCGCCAGGTGAAGGTCGTGATCCACCCGCAGAGCATCGTCCATTCGATGGTGGTCTGCCGCGATGCCTCGGTGCTGGCGCAGCTCGGCACGCCCGACATGCGCGTGCCGATCGCGTATGGCTTGTCGTGGCCGGCACGCATCGCGTCGGGTGCCTCGCAGCTCGATTTCCTGTCGCTCAAGCCGCTGACCTTCGAGCCGGCCGATGCCGTGCGTTTCCCCGGTCTGCAACTGGCCTGGGCCGCGCTGGAAGGCACGCCGGGCAGCACGGCGGTGCTGAACGCCGCAAACGAGATCGCGGTGGATGCCTTTCTCGGTCAGCGACTGCGTTTCGACCAGATCCACGCGGTCAACGCCGAGACGCTGGCCCGCATCGCTGTTCCGGCGGATGCGACGGATTCGGTGGCTGGTCTGCTCGACCTGGACCAGTCCGCACGGCGTCTGGCCGCTGAACTTGTCGGGCGCCACGGTGTCTGACCCGGCATGAACACGCTGCTGGCTTTTCTCGTCACCCTCGGGGTGCTGATCGTCGTCCACGAGTGGGGTCACTTCCGGGTGGCACGCGCGTGCGGTGTCAAGGTGCTGAAGTTCTCGATCGGGTTCGGCCCGACGCTCTGGAAGAGGCAGATCGGCGAAACCGAATGGGCCATCAGCGCGCTGCCGCTGGGCGGCTTCGTGCGCATGCTCGACGAGCGTGAAGGGCCGGTTGCCCCGGACGAACTGCACCGGGCGTTCAACCGCAAGACGCTGCTGCAGCGGTCGGCGGTGGTTGTCGCGGGACCGGCGGCGAATCTGGTGCTGGCGGTGCTGCTGTACGCGGTGTCGTCATGGATCGGCACGCAGGAACCGCGCGCCGTGATCGGTTCGCCCGTTGCGGGCAGTCTGGCCGAGCGCGCCGGCCTGCGGGCGGGGCAGTGGGTGCGCCGCTGGTCACCGGCCGAGTCGGAGCAGTGGCAGGACGTGGCCTCGCTGACCGATCTGCGCTGGCAGCTCACACGTGCCGCGCTGGATGGTCATGATCTCCGGCTCGATGTCACAGGCGCTGGTGGCAGTGGTCACCGCGAGGTGACGCTGGCCTTGTCTGGTCTGCAGTCTGGCGAAGCGGATGCCGAACTCGTGCGGCGCATCGGTCTGGTGGCGCCGTATTCGGAGCCTGTGCTCGGTGACATCAAGCCCGGTGGTCCCGCCGAGCGGGCGGGGTTGAAAGCCGGCGACCGCGTGCTGCGGGTCGATGGGCGTGAAGTAGCCGATGCGACGAGCCTGCGTGTCCAGATCCGTGCGTCGGGCTCACGCGGTGATCCACTGCCGCAGTCCTGGCAGATCGAGCGCAGCGGGCGTTCGCTGGCCATCGAGATCCAACCGGTGCGCGTGGATGACCACGGCCAGCAGGTCGGGCGCATCGAGGCGGTTGTCGGCAAGCGGCCACAGATGGACCTCGTCACGTTGGGCTTCGCTGAAGGGCTGCGCCAGGGAGTCGCGCGCACCTGGGACATGTCGGCGATGTCGCTGCGCATGTTCGGCCGCATGCTCATCGGCGAGGCATCGCTCAAGAACCTCAGCGGCCCGCTGACGATCGCGGACTATGCGGGTCAGTCGGCGGAGCTGGGCATGGCCTATTACCTGGGCTTCCTGGCGGTGGTCAGCGTGAGCCTGGGGGTGATGAATCTGCTGCCGTTGCCGATGCTCGATGGCGGGCACCTCCTGTATTATCTGATCGAGGGTGTCATGGGTCGGCCGATCTCCGACCTCTGGACCGCCAGATTGCAACGTGGCGGTTTCATGGTGATCCTGCTCATGATGTCGCTCGCCCTCTACAACGATGTGGCCCGTTACCTGGGCCTGCACTGACCGCATGCGCGTACCCGCCTACCAATTCGCTCTGTCTCCCCGTGCCTGTGCCGTTGCGGTGCTGGTGGCGTCCGCGGCCTTGCCCGCTTTGGCTGTCCAACCCTTCGTGCTCAAGGACATCCGCGTCGAGGGCCTGCAGCGGGCCGAGGCCGGCACCGTGTTCGCCGCCTTGCCGTTTCGCGTGGGTGATACCTACAGCGATGAAAAGGGGGCTGCCGCCCTGCGTGCGCTGTTCGCCACCGGCTTGTTCAAGGACGTGCGCATCGAGGTGGACGGGCCGGTCGCGGTCGTGGTGGTGGAAGAGCGCGCAGTCATCGCCAGCGTCGATTTCACCGGCACCAAGGAGTTCGACCGCGAGACCCTGATCAAGGCGCTCAAGGACATCGGCGTCGGCGAAGGCCAGCCGTTCGACAAGGCGCTGGCCGACCGCGCCGAGCAGGAACTCAAGCGCCAGTACCTCACCCGCAGCCTCTACGGCGCCGAAGTGGTCACCACCATCACCCCGGTGGACCGCAACCGCGTCAACGTCACCTTCGCCGTGACCGAAGGCGGTGTGGCGCGCATCCGCGCCATCCACATCACCGGGAACGAGGCGTTTTCCGAGGGTACCCTGCTCGGTCAGCTCGACCTGACCACCGGCGGGATGATGACGTGGTACACCAAGAGCGACCGCTATGCCCGCGCCAAGCTCAACGCCGACCAGGAAACACTGCGCGCCTGGTACCTGAACCGCGGCTACCTCGAATTCAACGTCGAGTCCACGCAGGTGGCGATCTCGCCCGACAAGCAGGACATCTCGATCACGATCAACATCAAGGAAGGCCAGCGTTACACCGTCACCGGCGTGAAGCTCAGCGGCGACTTCCTCGGCAAGGAAGAGGAATTCAAGGCGCTGGTCAAGATCCGTCCCGGCGAGCCTTACCGCGCCGAAGACGTGGCCACGACCCAGAAAGCCTTCACCGACCGCTTCGGCCTGTTCGGTTACGCCTTCGCCAAAGTGGATCTGGTGCCACAGATCGACCGCAACACGGGCCGCGTCCAGATCGTGCTGAATGCCGATCCGGGCCGCCGGGTCTATGTGCGGCGCATCAATGTGTCGGGCAACACCCGCACGCGCGACGAAGTCATCCGCCGCGAAATGCGCCAGTTCGAATCCGCCTGGTACGACGGCCAGCGCATCAAGCTCTCGCGTGACCGGGTGGACCGGCTGGGCTATTTCAGCGAGGTGGATGTCGATACCAATGAAGTCCCCGGCACCTTCGACCAGGTCGATCTGACGATCAACGTCAAGGAAAAGCCCACCGGCAGCCTCCTGATCGGTGCGAATTTCTCCAGTGCGGACAAGTTCTCCTTCACTGGTTCGATCAAGCAGGACAACGTGTTCGGCTCAGGCAATTACCTTGGCATCGAACTCAACACCAGCAAGTCGGCCCGCACGCTGGTGTTGTCGAGCGTCGATCCCTACTTCACCCGCGATGGCATCTCGCGCTCGCTGGACGTGTACTACCGCACCAACAAGCCGCTCAACAGCCAGGGCGAGGCGTATGAGCTGGTCACGCCGGGTGCGGCGGTGCGCTTCGGCGTGCCGTTCTCCGATTACGACACGGTGTTCTTCGGCATCGGCGCCGAGCGCACGCGCATCAAGTCGGCCACCGCGCTGCCGGAAAACTTCTACCGCTACCGCTCCACCTACGGCGAGTCGAGCACCTCGTTCCCGCTCACCCTCGGCTGGCAACGCGACGGCCGCGACAGCGCGCTGGTGCCGACCGATGGCCGCTACCAGCGCATCAATCTGGAGTGGGGCGCTTTCGGTGACACGCGCTATCTGCGCAGCAACTACCAGCTCCAGCAATACTTCCCGATCAGCAAGAAGCTCACCCTTGGCTTGAACGCTGAAATCGGCCACGGCATTGGTCTGGGCGGGCGGGCGTTCCCGATCTTCAAGAATTTCTACGGGGGTGGTCTGGGCACCGTGCGCGCGTTCGACCAGAACTCGCTCGGCCCGGTGGACGTGACGGGGGCCTACATCGGCGGCACCAAGC
>JBEEMX010000301.1:0-4820 GCA_041192465.1 Pseudomonadota bacterium
GGGTTCGCGGCGCGGGTGGTGTTCACCTCGATCGAGTTCGCCGGCGAAATCATCGGCCTGCAGATGGGCCTGAACTTCGCAAGCTTCTTCGATGCGACCAGCGGCTCGCAGGTCACGGCCACGGCCCGATTCTTCAACACGATGGCGGCCTGGCTGTTCGTGGTCATCAACGGACATTTGCTGCTGACCACGGTGGTGGTGGAAAGTTTTCAGCGGTTCCCGGTGTCGGACCATCCGCTCGACCTGCTGCGCCAGATCCAGCCGCAGGTGTGGGGGGCCGATCTGTTCCGCTACGGCCTGTGGATCGCGCTGCCCACCATCACGATGCTGGCCTTCGTGAACTTGGTGCTGGGCCTGATTTCGCGGGTCGCCCAGCAACTGCAGATCTTCTCGATCGGTTTCGCCATCACCATTTCGGTCGGTCTGTTCGGGCTGCTGTTCACGCTGCCAATGCTGCAGTCGCCGATGCTGGCCGTACTGGAGCGGCTGCTGGTGCAGTTCCAGCCCTGAGGCAGAACGGCGTCTGTGGCGATAATGCCGCCATGCCACGCACGACCTTGTCCCTGATCGCCTTGTCCGGGCTGTTGTGCGCCTGTTCGCCGACGCTTAACTGGCGCGATGTGGATGTTGGCCCGCAGACGCGGGTGCAATTTCCTTGCAAACCCGACCACGCCGAGCGGTCCCTGGTGCTGGCAGGTGTGCCGACCCAGGCCGCCATGTGGGTCTGCGATGCGGGCGGACTGTCCTGGTCCGCCACGGTGCTCGATGTCGGCGATCCAGCACGCCTGAGCACCGTCCTGCGCGCGTCGCGCCTCAGTCTGGCCAGTCGTCTGCAGGGCAGCGAAGAGTCGGTGCATCCGGTACAGATCGCCGGCATGACACCCAATGCGGAAGCACGCCGTGTGGTGATCGCCGGCAAGCCTGGCGAGGGTCCGCCGGCGCGGGCCGAAGCGGTGTTTGTCGCGCGCGGTCTGCAGGTGTTCCAGTTCGTCGTGATGGTGCGGCGCGGGGCACCGGCCAGCTGGGCCGAGAGCGCCGACGAATTCCTGCGCAGCGTGCGTTGGCCGGGCTGAGCGGGTTTCTCCGCATGACCGATAATCCGCGCCCATGGCCCGCCTGCTGATCATTGCCCATGCCCCGATGGCTTCGACGCTGAAGCTGGTGGCTGCACACACTTACGCCGAAGCGGCCGAGCACCTGCGGGTATTCGATGTGCCGAAGGACATGCCGCCCGAGGAAATCGAATCCCACCTGCGCGCCCTGCTACCGGCTGAGGACGATGTGGACCCGGAGGCGCTGATCCTGATCGATGTGTTCGGTGCCACACCGGCCAACGTCGCACAGCGGCTGGTCGATGGTGTGCGCATCCGGGCCGTGGCGGGTGTGAATGTGGCGATGTTGTGGCGCACGCTCAGCTCGCCTGACGGTGCCACCGTCAGCGAACTTTTCGACCGGGCCATCAAAGGAGGCACGCAAGGCGTACTCCCCGTGGCTTCGACCCGACCGCAAAACCAAGCGTTCACTCCTGGCGGCCATGATTCGAACCAACATCACCATCAGCAATAAGCTCGGCCTGCACGCCCGCGCTTCGGCCAAGTTCACCAAGCTGGCGGGCAGTTTTCCCTGCGACGTCTTTGTCAGCCGCAACGGTCGGCGCGTCAACGCCAAGAGCATCATGGGCGTGATGATGCTGGCTGCCGGCCTGGGCAGCGAGATCGAGATCGAGATCAGCGGCGCGCGCGAGCAGGAAGCGATGGACGCCCTCTGCGCCCTCATCCACGACAAGTTCGGCGAAGGCACCTGAACCGGGTCAGGGTCTCCGCCAGTGGGTCAGTTGGCCAGGAAGTGCCGGCGGTACTTCTCTGGGAGATCCTGCAACCGCATCATCATCGGCAGATCCGCGGTGTTGAAGTCGGGATCCCAGGCCGGGGCGCCGAGCACCTTGGCGCCGCAGCGCAGATAGCCCTTGATCAAGGCTGGCAGCTCGGCCGGCAGATCGCGGCGCAGATCCTCGACCGGCAGGGCCAGCCGGGGTTGCACCTGCAGCTCGGTGGGCGCCAGGTGCGTCATGCGCAGGCGCTCCCACAGGCTGGCGGCCACATGTCCACCGTCGTGCATGGACACGCTGGCACAGCCGATCACGGTGTCCAGCCGGTTCGATTGCAGAAACGCCCCCAGCGCGCCCCACAGTGCGAGGATTACGCCGCCTTGGCGGTGCGCGGGATGCACGCAGGAGCGGCCCAGCTCGGCCGTGCGCCCCAGACGGGCGCGCAGCGGACCGAGGTCAAACTCGGTGTCGCTGTACCAGCTACCCAGGCGCTGTGCGGCGTCGGGGGTCAGCACGCGGTAGGTGCCGATCACCTCGCCGGCCTGCACCGAGTCGTCCTCGCAGCGCACGATGAGGTGTGCGCAATACGCGTCGAAGCGGTCGATGTCGATGCCTGCAGGTGTGCCGGGCGGGGGTGAAAGCTGCGCGCCCATTTCCTCGGAGAAGACCCGGTAGCGCAGGCGCTGGGCCTCGCGGACTTCGTTCGGGTGTTTCGCCCAGGTGACGCTGAACCGCTCGACGGGAGCGCGGGCGACCCGTGGTGCGGCAGGTGACGGGCTGCCGTGCAGGTGCAGGCGCAGGTTGGCCAGTGGCAGGGTAGGCAGGGGAAGTTCCCTCATCGACGGCTCCTTGAATCACGCAATGGCTGCATCGTTGTCGATCGGGATGACTGGGCCGTGTCGCTGCGATGACGGCTCGGTGACGTTGCGCAAGGGGCAAGGCAAATGCTGCGCGCAGGGGTGTTACCGGAGCGACAGGCTGGGGCCACGCTGCTAGCATCGCCGCATGAGCGTGCAGGTTTTCGGATTGCCGGTGTCCCGCGGAGTCGCGATCGGACGGGCCGTGCTGGTGGCGTCCAGCCGGGTGGATGTTGCCCACTATTTTGTCGAACCCCACCAGATCTGTGACGAGATCACGCGGCTGAGGATCGCGCGGGATCTGGTGTGCTCGGAGCTGGAGTCTCTCAAGCAGGAAGTCCAGGGTGACACGCCGGCCGAGCTGGTGGCATTGCTCGACGTGCATGTGATGCTGCTGAACGACGAGGTGCTTGCCAGCGCCACCTGCCAGTGGATCGAGGAGCGCCACTACAACGCCGAGTGGGCGGTCGCCGCGCAACTGGATGCACTGACCCGGCAGTTCGACGAGATGGAAGACGAGTACCTGCGCGAGCGCAAGTCGGATGTCGAGCAGGTGGCCGAGCGGTTGCTGCAGGCGCTGGCCCGCGCGGACCGGGCTTGCATGCCGCCGATCCTGCGCCACGGAGCGGTCTCGACGCAGGGCGATGAAACGCCACTGGTGCTGGTGGCCAATGACATTTCGCCGGCGGACATGATGCAGTTCAAGGGCAGCGTCTTCCGCGGATTTGTCACCGAAGTCGGCGGACGCACGTCCCACACGGCCATCGTCGCGCGCAGTCTGGACATTCCTGCTGTGGTGGGTGCGCGCGAGGCCAGCCGGCTGGTACACCAGGACGACTGGGTGATCATCGACGGTGACGCCGGCATCGTGATCGTTGATCCATCGCCGATGGTGCTGGAGGAATACCGTTTCCGCCAGCGTCAGGGGCAACTGGAGCGGGACCGCCTGGCGCGTCTGCGCGGCCGGCCGGCCGTGACGCTGGATGGGCACCGGGTTGAACTGCTCGCCAATATCGAACTGCCGGGAGACACGCCGGCTGCGCTGGAGGCCGGAGCGGAAGGGGTTGGCCTGTTCCGCAGCGAGTTTCTGTTCATGAACCGCGCAGGGGAGTTGCCGGACGAGCATGAGCAATACGAGGCCTACCGGGTGGCCGTGCAGTCGATGCGCGGTTTGCCGGTCACGATCCGGACGATCGACATCGGGGCTGACAAGCCGCTCGACCGCATGAGCGTGAATGAACTCAAGCACGACCACACGCTCAATCCTGCGCTGGGGCTGCGCGCGATCCGATGGAGCCTGGCTGATCCGGACATGTTCGAAGGGCAGTTGCGTGCCATCCTGCGTGCGGCTGTTCACGGTCCTGTGCGCTTGCTCGTGCCGATGATTTCGCATCCAAGCGAAATCCGGGCGACGCTGGAGGCTGTCGAGCGTGCCCGTGCCACGCTGGTTGCTGAAGGCACGCCGCATGGCGTTGTCACGCTGGGCGCCATGATCGAGGTGCCTGCGGCGGCGTTGATGCTGCCGCGGTTTCTGCGGCACTTCGACTTCGTGTCGATCGGAACGAATGATCTGATCCAGTACACGCTGGCCATTGACCGAGCCGACGAAGCGGTGGCGCATCTGTACGACCCATGGCATCCCGCCGTGCTGGCGCTGATCGCCAACACGATCCGCGTGGCGCAGGCTGCGGGCAAGGGCGTCAGCGTATGCGGAGAAATGGCAGGGGATCCGGAGTTCACCGAGGTTCTGCTGTCGTTCGGGCTTCGCTCCTTCAGCATGCACCCGACACAGTTGCCCACGATCAAGCAGCGGATCTTGCGCACCGAGATGGCGGCACTGGCCGGGCTGGCAGAGCGGGTTCTGGAGGCGGATGACCCTAAGCAAGCCGGGCTATTGCCCATCCGCAAGATCAACGTTCTTGCGTAAGCAGCCTGATCAGAAAATTCTCCGCCAAACTGCTTGCAAGGCATTGAGAATTCGATCTACAATCGACCTCTTCGCTGCAAACGACTGGTTTGTTTGCAGCGGCGGCAGGTGATGCGATTGCCGGTTTGTTCAGCGAGTAAAGACCCTGCAGTCAGCAATGATTTGACAGTGTTTCGAAAGTAGCAGATAATCTCGCTTCTGTGCTGAT
>JBEEMX010000302.1:0-4820 GCA_041192465.1 Pseudomonadota bacterium
GACAACGGCTATGCCGAGCTGCCCATCGGTAGTGACCATGCGGTGGCGGTGGCGACCTTGCCGCCGATCCACAAGGATCCTTTCGACCGCCTGCTGGTCGCCCAGGCCATGGTCGAAGGCATCACCCTGCTGACCGCGGATGCCTTGGTGGCGCAATACCCCGGCCCGGTGCGCAAGGTCTAGCCTGCACCGGCATCGCACCTTGTGTCGAATATGATGCCAATCATCATCAATAAAGATGCAGGCGCCCGCCATGAGAACCACCGTCACCCTAGACGACGAGCTGTACGAACAGGCCCTTGCCATGGCCGATCCCGCGATGGACAAGGCGGATCTGTTCCGGGAAGCCGTCAAGACCTTCGTGCGGGTGCAGGCGGCCAAGCGGCTGGCGGCGCTGGGGGGTGTCTCTCCTGAGATGCAGGATGTGCCGCGTCGCAGCGAAGCGCCTGCGCCGTGAGGGCCGTGAAGGGCGTGCTCATCGACACTTCCGTCTGGGTGGACCATTTCCGCCACCACAACGGCGGACTGGTGGCCCTGCTCGGCCTGGACATGGCGCTGACACACCCGATGGTGGTGGCGGAACTGGCCTGCGGGACACCCCCCGCGCCACGCCTGCAGACGCTGGGCGACATCGGCCGGCTGCAACAGGTTCAGCCGGCCACGCTGCCGGAGGTGATGGCGCTGATCGAGCGCGAGCGGCTGTACGGGCTGGGGTGCGGGCTGGTGGACCTGATGCTGTTGGCCTCGACGCTCGTCACGCCTGGGGCGGCGCTGTGGACGCTGGACAAGCGACTGGCTGGCCTGTCGGCGCGTTTTGGGGTGCAGCACCAGCCTGTCTCGCATTGACGGACGCCTTGGCACAGGCCGTGCAGTTCCACTGCGAAGCGCATTAATTCTCGGTTTTCAGACCGGGAGCAGTCAAAATGCGCACCAATCCTGTGCCCTGATGCGCCCCCGAACCGACGGAGTCCGCCGATGACCGCTCCTCCCCGCCTGGAACTCCTGGGCATCACCAAGCAGTACCCTGCGGTACGCGCCAACGATGGCGTGGCGCTGACGGTGCAGCCGGGCCAGATCCACGCCGTGCTGGGCGAGAACGGCGCGGGCAAGTCCACGCTGATGAAGATCATCTACGGCGCGGTGAAACCGGACGCCGGCGAGGTCCGCTGGAACGGCCAGCCGGTGCAGATCACCAGCCCCGCCCACGCCCGCGCCCTCGGCATCAGCATGGTCTACCAGCACTTCTCGCTGTTCGACACGCTGACCGCCGCCGAGAACGTCTGGCTCGGCCTCGACAAGGCGATGTCGCTGGCGCAGGTCATCGAGCGCATCCGGGCGGTGGCAGGCGAGTACGGGCTGGAGGTCGATCCGCTGCGGCCGGTCCACAGCTTGAGCGTCGGCGAGCGCCAGCGTGTCGAGATCGTCCGGGCGCTGCTGACGAATCCGAAGCTGCTGATCCTCGACGAGCCGACCTCGGTGCTCACCCCGCAGGCGGTCGAGAAGCTCTTCGTCACGCTGCGCAAGCTCTCTGCCAACGGCTGCGCCATCCTTTACATCAGCCACAAGCTCGACGAGATCCGGGCGCTGTGCCACCACTGCACCGTGCTGCGCGGCGGCAAGGTGACGGGCGAGGTCGATCCGACGAAGGAAACCAATGCTTCGCTGTCCCGCCTGATGATCGGCGCCGAGCCGCCGCAGTTGCAGCACCGGCCCGCCAGGCTGGGCGAGGTCGCGCTGGCGGTGCGCGGGCTGGCGCTGCCGAAGGACGATCCGTTCGGCACGACGCTGGCGGGCATCGGCTTCGAGGTGCGCTCTGGGGAAATCGTCGGCATCGCGGGCGTGTCCGGCAACGGGCAGCAGGAGCTGATGGCCGCGCTCTCCGGCGAAGACCCCCGCGCCCCGGCCGGCTCGGTCCTGCTCTTCGGCCAGGACATCGCGCAGGCGTCGCCCACCGTGCGGCGGCGGCAGGGGCTGCATTTCGTGCCGGAAGAGCGCCTCGGCCGCGGTGCGGTGCCGACGCTCTCGCTGGCGCACAACGTGCTGCTGACCCGCACTGAAGGCGTTGGCCGCGGCGGCTGGCTCGACATGGCGGCGATCCGGGCGCAGTCGGCTGAGCTGATCCGGCGCTTCAACGTCAAGGCAGGTGGCCCCGAGTCGGCGGCGAAATCGCTGTCGGGCGGCAACCTGCAGAAATACCTGGTCGGCCGCGAGATCGCCGCCAACCCGAAGCTGCTGATCGTCAGCCAGCCGACCTGGGGCGTGGACGTGGGCGCGGCAGCGCAGATCCGCGGCGAGCTGCTGGCGCTGCGGGACGCGGGCTGCGCGCTGCTGGTGGTGAGCGAGGAGCTGGACGAGCTGTTCGAGATCTGCGACCGGCTCGTCGTCATCGCACAGGGCCGGGTGTCGCCGTCGATCGCGACGCGGGACGCGACGATCGAGCGCATCGGCGCGTGGATGTCGGGATTGTGGGAAACCTCGGAGCAGGGGCAAAGCCATGTTGAAGCTTGAAGCGCGGCCCCAGCCGTCGCAGGTGATGTCGCTGGCGTCGCCGCTGATCGCGCTGGTGCTGACGGTGCTGATCGGGGTGGCGCTGTTCGTGCTGCTCGGCAAGGATCCCATCAAGGGCTTGCAGGTGTTCTTCGTCGAGCCGGTGAAGAACGCGCGGGCGCTGTCCGAACTCGCGGTCAAGGCCGTGCCGCTGGTGCTGATCGCGCTGGGGCTGGCGGTGTGTTTCCGCTCGAACCTGTGGAACATCGGCGCCGAGGGGCAGTTCATCCTCGGGGCGCTGGCCGGCGGCTGGGTGGCACTGCAGGCGGATGCCTCGTCGTCTAAGTGGATCGTGGTGGCGATCCTCGCAGCGGGCGTGCTCGGCGGCATGGCCTGGGCGGCGATCACGGCCGTGCTGCGCGACCGCTTCAACGCCAGCGAGATCCTCGTCAGCCTGATGCTGGTCTACGTGGCGGAGATGGTGCTGAGCTACCTCGTCTATGGCCCGTGGAAAGACCCGCAGGGCTTCAACTTCCCGCAGACCATCACCTTCGCCGCGCCGACCAAGATCCCGCGCCTGTTCGACGGGATGCGGGCCAACGTGGGCGTGCTGCTGGCGCTGGCGCTGGTGGCGGTGTTCACGGCCTTCCTGTTCCGCACCTACCGTGGTTTCGCGCTGCAGGTCGGTGGGCTTGCACCTGCCGCGGCGCGTTACGCGGGGTTTTCGTCGCGGGGGGCGCTGTGGACGGCGCTGCTGGTGTCGGGGGGCATGGCGGGGCTGGCCGGGGCGCTCGAAGCCGCCGGCCCGCTCGGTCAGCTCACGCCGTATGTCCCGGTCGGTTACGGCTTCGCGGCGATCATCGTCGCCTTCGTCGGCCGGCTGCACCCGGTAGGCATCGTCTTCTCGGCCGTACTGATGAGCATGTTCTACATCGGCGGGGAACTTGCGCAGTCGCGCCTGGGCCTGCCGAAGGCGCTGACGGGCGTGTTCCAGGGGCTGCTGCTGTGTACGCTGCTGGCCTGCGACACGCTGATCGCCTACCGCATCCGCTGGAACGGGAGTGCCAAGCCATGAGTGGGATGAACGAATACGCTTTGCTGGTGGCCGCGTCGCTGAACGCGGGCACCGTGCTGGCCATCGCCGGCCTCGGCCTGCTGATCAACGAGCGGGCCGGCGTGCTCAACCTCGGTGCTGAGGGGATGATGCTGGTGGCGGCCATCGCCGGATTCGCCACGTCGGTGCATACCGGCAACGACTGGCTCGCCTTCGCGGCGGGGGCGGGGGCGGGGGCGGTGATGGCGGCGATGTTCGGCGTGCTGGTGATCTGGCTCAACACCAACCAGTACGCCACAGGACTCGCGCTGAGCCTGTTCGGCGGCGGTTTCTCGGCCTTCGTCGGCATCCGCTACACGCAGGAGAAGCTCGCCGAGCGGCCGCACTTCGACATCCCTGTGCTGTCCGACATCCCCGTCATCGGCCCCGCCTTCTTCAAGCAGCACCCGATGGTCTACCTGACGATCGCGCTGATGTTCGCGCTGGTGTGGTTCCTCTACCGCTCGCGGGCGGGCCTCGTGCTGCGCGCAGTCGGGGAATCGCCCGAGTCGGCGCACGCGCTGGGCTATCCGGTCAGGCGCATCCGGCTGGCTGCGGTGATGGCGGGCGGGGCGTTGTGCGGTGTCGCGGGCGCGTACCTGTCCGTGATCTACACGCCGCTGTGGGTCGAGGGCATGACGGCCGGCAAGGGCTGGATCGCGCTGGCGCTGACGACGTTCGCGACGTGGCGGCCGGCGCGGGTCTTGCTGGGCGCCTACCTGTTCGGCGGGGTGACGATGCTGCAGTTCCATTTGCAGGGCGAAGGGGTGGAACTGCCCAGCCAGTTGCTCACCGCGCTGCCGTATGTCGCCACCATTGTCGTGCTGGTGCTGATCTCCCGGAACCCTGCGTGGATCCGGGCCAACATGCCGGCGTCGATCGGCAAGCCGTTCTTTCCGGGTTCGTGAACGGACCTGATAATCGCCCGTTCTGTTGCGTAGTTCACCCTCTGATTGATTGACGAAGGAGAAACCATGTCCAAGCTCTCGAAACGTACCCTGATCCGGGCCTCCGGCTGGGCCGCGCTGGCCGCCACCGCCGCGCTGGTCGGCTGCGGCAAGAAGGAAGAAGCGGCTCCCGCTGCCGCACCTGCATCTGCACCTGCCGCAGAAGCGCCCAAGAAGGCCGAGCCGCTCAAGGTCGCTTTCGCCTACGTTGGCCCGGTGGGCGACGCCGGCTGGACTTTCGCCCACGACAACGCCCGCAAGGCGGTCGAGGCCGAGTTCGGCGACAAGATCGT
>JBEEMX010000303.1:0-4769 GCA_041192465.1 Pseudomonadota bacterium
GGGTTTGTCTCCTCGTTATGTGGTGCCACGCTGGCGCTCAGGCGCCGGCTTCGTCAGGCCAGTACAGGCGCATCGGGTTGTCCACCAGCAGCTTCTTCTGCAGCTCGGCGGTCGGCGCGATGTGCGGGATGAAATCGACCAGCAGGCCGTCGTCGGGCATGTGGTCCTTCAGGTTTGGGTGCGGCCAGTCGGTGCCCCAGAGCACGCGGTCCGGGAATTCCTCGACCACGCGGCGGGCGAAGGGAATCACGTCGGTGTAGGCGTTGCGTTCACCATCCAGCGCCTTCGGGCCGGTAACGCTCAGCCGCTCGGGGCAGCTCACCTTGCTCCAGACGTTCGGGTGCTGGCGCATGAACTCCAGGAACAGCGTGAACTCCGGCCCGTCGATCGGCTTGGACACGTCCGGGCGGCCCATGTGATCGACCACCACGGTCGTCGGCAGCGCGGTGAAGAAGTCCCACAGCTCGGGCAGATCGACGGCCTCGAAGTAGATGACGACGTGCCAGCCGAGCTTGCCGATGCGGGCGGCGATCTCCATCAGCTCGTCTTTCGGCGTGAAGTCCACCAGCCTTTTCACGAAGTTGAAGCGCACGCCGCGCACGCCGGCCGCGTGCATCGCCTGCAGTTCGTCGTCGGTGACGCTGCGCCGCACGGTCGCCACGCCCCGCGCCTTGCCGCCCGAGGACACGCAGGCGTCAATCATGGCGCGGTTGTCGGCGCCGTGGCAGGTGGCCTGCACGACGACGTTGCGGGCGAAGCCGAGGTGGTCGCGCAAGGCGTACAGCTCGTGCTTCGAGGCGTCGCACGGCGTGTACTTTCGCTCCGGCGCGTAAGGGAACTCGGCGCCCGGGCCGAAGACGTGGCAGTGCGCATCGACGGCGCCTGCGGGCAACTGGAACGCGGGCTTGGTCGGGCCGGCATACCAGTCCATCCAGCCTGCGGTCTTGGTGAAATCACCGGTGGTGGGTTTGCTCATGGTGGACCTTGTCGGTTCAGGGTTCAGGCTCAGTCGATGTACTTCAGCCCGGCCTTGGCCAGCGGCTCGCGCATCTGGTACATGTCCAGCCCCAGGATGCCCGAGGCCAGCTTGTCGCGCTTCTCGCCCTCGAAGCTCTCGCGCTTGGCGGCCAGGTCCGCCACCTCGACCACGCGGGCAGCCGGCACGCAGCACACGCCGTCGTCGTCCGCCACCAGCGCATCACCAGGATTGACCAGCATCCCGGCGCAGACGATGGGAATGTTCACCGAGCCGAGCGTGGCCTTGATCGTGCCCTTGGCGCTGATCGCCTTGGACCAGACCGGAAAGCCCATTTCCTTGAGCGTCTTCACGTCGCGCACACCGGCGTCGATGACCAGTGCCCGTGCGCCCCGCGCCATGAACGAGGTGGCCAGCAGGTCGCCGAAGTAGCCGTCGGTGCAGTCGGCCGTGACCGCCGCGATGACGATGTCGCCCGGCTGGATCTGCTCGGCGGCGACATGCATCATCCAGTTGTCACCCGGTTGGAGCAGGACCGTGACCGCCGTGCCCGAAACCTGCGTGCCGACCTGGATCGGGCGCATGCAGGGTTTCAGCAGGCCGACGCGGCCCATCGCTTCGTGGACCGTCGCCGAGCCGAGGGCGGCCAGTCGGTCGGTGGCTTCGCGGTTGGCGCGGGAGATGTTGCGGTAGACAACGCCGAGTTCGTGCATGGCAGGGATTCCTTCGGTCTGGCGAATGATGGCGTGCATTCTGGGGCGGTGCGGCCATGCCGACTACAGGTGCAATGAACTAGCAGTTATCTTGTTTCAGCATGCCCAGTCGTCCCAGCGTCAGCGTGAACCGCCCGCCCGCCCCGTCTTGCCTGTCTGCGCCCTCCCCGCCGCCCAGCGCCAGCAGCCGGCCCCGGTGGCGCTGCGCCACCCGCTGAACAAACTGCAACCCCAGACCGACCCCGCCCATGTCCTCGGCGGGCAGGCCGTCGTCGCCGTGGTTCAGGCGCTCGCGCTGGGCGGGCGAGAGTCCCGGACCCTGGTCGCACACGGTCAGGTGCAGCGCGTCTTGTCTCGCACTGCAGCCCGCCAGCACCGTGACTTGGCCCCCGGCCGGGCTGTGCTTGAGCGCGTTGGACACCAGATTCCCCACCGCCCGCTGCACCAGGGCCCGGTCCATCGACCAGTGGTCGGCGGGCGTGGCCGGGCTGGTCGGGTCGTGGCGCCACACCAGGGCCACGTCCGCCGCGACCGCCTGCGGCCGAAAATCCGCCGCCACCTCGTCCAGCAGCGCCGCCACCGCGACCGACGACACCTGCAGCGGCCGCGACTCCACATGCGACACGCGCACAAAGTCGTCGGCCAGTTGCAGCGTGCGGGCACCCAGGCGCTGGATCTCGACCAGGAACGCCTCCAGCGGCATCTCCATGCGGCCACGCTGGTACAGGTCGGCCAGCAGCAGGATGGTTTGCGCGGGCGAGCGCAGGTCGTGCGACACGAAGGCCAGGGCGCGGTCACGCCGACGCTGCGCCTGCTTGATGGCGCTCACGTCGGAGAACGTCACCACCCAGCGTTGCTGCTCCAGCAGGAGGACCGGCGCGAAGTGGAGCAGGAAATCGCCCAGCCGCTCCACCCGCGCCTCGACGGTCCAGCCGACCGGCGGGGCACTGCCAGGCTGGAAGATCGCCTCCAGGTCCACCGCGCCCCCTGCGCCCTTGGCCGGAACGAACTCCACCAGCAGGCCCGGCAGCTCCATCCCGAGCATGTCCTCGGCCTTGTCCAGCTCGAACAACTGCGCCGCCAAGGCGTTGGCCAGCAGCACGCGGCCCTGTGGATCGGTGACGGCCATCGCGGTGGGCAGACCGGCCAGGGCGTCCGAGAGGAAGCGCCGGGCACTGCGCAAGGTGTCGGTGGCGGTGTGCAGCGTGTCCAGCCGCAGCGCCAGCACATCGCGCCGCTGCGACGCCGGCCACGCCGCGATCCCCACGTCCAGACCACCTTCCGGCACCAGGCGGCCGATCTCGGCGTCCAGCGCATCCACCGCTTGCTCCAGCCGCCGCCAGCTCCACAAGGGATACGCCAGTGCCGCCGCCAACGCCCACGACACCGGACTCCACCACAGCCCGCCCCCCAAGGCGAGCAGGCTGGCCCCGATCACCACCGGCCACGCCCCCACCGCCAGCGCCAGCGCCCAGCGTGCCCCGAGCCGCTGGATTCCGGCCATCAAGACCAGCACCAGCGCGGCCGACAGCACGGCACTGGCCAGTGGCGACAAGGCCCGCACTGTGTCGCCACTGCGCAAGGTGTAGAGCGCATGCCCCAGCACCTCGACGCCGGGCATGGCGTGGCGCTGGCGGTTCACGGGCGTGGCCACCGTGTCGCCCAGCCCGGTGGCGGTCATGCCCACCAGCACGTAGCGCCCCGCCAGCCGCTCGGGTGGCACAGCACCACGCAGCACATCGACATACGACACCCGGTCCAGATGCCCCGGCGGGCCGGCGTAGCGCACCAGGAAGCGGGCGCCGCGCTGCCAGGGTCCGGCGGCGAGGTCCAGGTCGTCGTCCGCCGTGACCGGCAAGCCAGGTGCTGGCGACTCGCCCGCCGCCTGCAGCAGCGCCACCGCCATGTGCGGCACGGGCGACTGCCGAGATCCGGCCGACAGGAAGGCGTGGCGCATCACCCCGTCGGCGTCCACCGAGGCTTCGGCCGTGCCCAGACGCACGCCCGGCGGCAGGCCCGTGACCGGGGCGAGCAGCGTCGGCGGTTGGCCGGGGCCGGCAGACATCCAATCGACGGAGAGCACGACGGGCGCCGCCTTGGCGAGCTGTCGAGCGAGCAGCGTGTCCTGCGCGGGATCGGGATCGGGTTCGCTGAAGGTCACGTCCAGGCCGATCGCCGTGGGCTTCGCTTCGGCCAGACGGGACAGCAGCGTCGCATGCACCGCGCGCGGCCACGGCCAGCGCCCGATGGCGGCCACGCTGGCGTCGTCGATCGCGACGACCGTGATGCCTTCGGGGACGGGGCGGCGCCAGGTGGACAGGCCAATGTCGTAGACCAGTCGGTCGGCGCGCCACGTCCACCCGCTCAGCGGCAGCACGAACGCCACCGCCACCAGCACCAGGGCCACCCCCGCCGTGCCACCCAGCCATGGCCAGCGCACGGCCCGCCAGTTCATGGTTCGGTCAGGACCGGGGGGCCAGCGTGGCTCGTGGTGCAGCCGCCCTGCCCGTCGCGCAGGCAGTGGGGGATGTCGAATTGCTGGGGCACGGTGTAGGGGCCGAGGTAGCCGTCCGGGTCACGCGCCCGCAGCCGCACGAAGTAACGCCCCGTGCCGGGCAAGGTCACGTCCAGCGCCAGCGCCGTGGTCTGGCGCGCCAGCTCCACGGCCGCAAAGCGGGCGTCGCGGGCGAACTCGACCTCGAAGGTCTGTCCGGGCAAGCCCTCCCACGCCAGCCGGATGCCGCCGGTCCCGACCACCGGTGGCGGCAGCGGTACGGGAAGCGCCCGCAATTCGAGCCGCTGCACGGCGCCAAACGGACCTTGGTCACTGGGGTTGCGCTCGCTGGCCAGACGCCAGTGGTAGACGCCTGGGGGCAGATCACCGACCGAGAGCGTGGTCGCGTCCAGCCCGTGCCGGTCCTGCAGCGGAGCGCGGAAATCCTCGCTGTCGGCCAGTTGCCAGCGGTAGCTGCGGGCGTCCTGGTTGGCGGTCCAGGTGAACCCGACCTGGGTCGCGGTGAGGATGGCGCCGACCGCCGGCGCGGTGGGCAGCGGCGGTTCGGGGCGGGCTTTCAGGGTGA
>JBEEMX010000304.1:0-4759 GCA_041192465.1 Pseudomonadota bacterium
GCGACCTCGCGCAGGCGGTTGCTGTTCGAGCTGGTCGGGCTGCCGACGACGATGACGATGTCCACCTCGCCGGAGAGCACCTTGACGGCATCCTGGCGGTTCTGGGTGGCATAGCAGATGTCCTGCTTCTTCGGCTCGCGCACCTGCGGGAACCGACGCTTCACCGCGCGCAGGATCTCGGCCGCATCGTCCACGCTCAGCGTCGTCTGCGTCACCACGGCAAGGCGGCTTTCATCGGGCACCTGCACGCCGGCCACGTCGGCCACGTCCTCGACGAGGTGGATGCCCTCGGTGAGCTGGCCCATCGTGCCCTCGACTTCCGGGTGGCCCTTGTGGCCGATCATGATGAAGTCGTAGCCTTCGCGGCGAAGCTTGGCGACTTCCACATGGACCTTGGTCACCAGCGGGCAGGTCGCGTCGAACACCTCGAAGCCACGCTCGCGGGCCTCGGCGCGCACGGCCTGGCTGACGCCATGGGCGCTGAACACCAGCGTCGCACCGGGCGGCACGTCCGACAGCTCTTCGATGAAGATCGCGCCCTTGGTCTTCAGGTCGTTGACGACGTAGGTGTTGTGAACGATCTCGTGGCGCACATAGATCGGCGCACCGAACTTTGCCAGCGCACGCTCGACGATCTCGATGGCGCGGTCCACGCCGGCACAGAAGCCGCGCGGCTGGGCCAGCACGACTTCCTCGACGTGGCCTTGCAGGGATTCCTGGCGTATGGCGGTCATCACAGCACTCCGATCAGTTGTACTTCGAAGGTCAGCGGCTGGCCGGCCAGCGGGTGGTTGAAGTCGAACACCGCCCAGTCCTCGGACACCGGGCCGAGTTCGCGCAGCACGCCGGCAAACGAGCCGCGCCCGTCCGGCGTCGGGAACTGCACCACGTCGCCAACGCTGTACTGCTCGTGCGGGTCGCCCATCTCGCGCAGGATGGCGAGCTTGAGCTTCTGCACCATGTCCGGACTGCGCGGCCCGAAGGCTTCGCCGGGTTCGAGCGCAATCGTCGTGCGCGTGCCTTCTTCCAGACCAAGCAGGCGGGACTCGATGGCGGGCGCGAGTTCCCCGGCACCGAGCGAGAGTGTCGCGGGCTTGTCGTTGAAGGTGTTGACGATGTCGCCGCCGTCGGGGCCGGCGAGGCGGTAATGCAGCGTCAGGAATGAACTTGGTTGGACCTGTGGCACGGCGGTGATCCTGGTAGAAAGTGAAAAAATAGACGAAAGCGCGGAAGACAGCGATGGGGGAGAGACGGGCGGAAATGGGGGATGCGGGGGCGGGCCGCGGCCAGTTCTGGGTAGACTGACCCTGATTTTAGGTGCCCCCGATGAAAGACCTTCCCGTTGCGATGCGTCCCCGCGAAAAGCTGCTGGCCCAAGGCCCAGCCGCGCTGGCGGATGCCGAGCTGCTGGCGCTGCTGCTGCGCACGGGCATCCAGGGCACGGGCGTGCTGCAGATGGCCACGCAGGTGCTGGCGAAGTTCGGCGGTCTTGGGGGTTTGCTGCGCGCCGAGGGGGAGGCACTCAAGGCGGTGAAGGGGATCGGCCCCGCCAAACGGGCCGAGCTGCAGGCCGTGCTGGAGCTGGCACGGCGGGCGCTGGCGATGGAGCTGACGCAGCGGCCGGTGTTCGACTCGCCCCAGGCGGTGCGCGACTACCTGAAGCTGCAGCTCGGCGAGCTGGGACACGAGGTCTTCGCCGTGCTCTTCCTCGACGCGCAGCACCGGCTGATCGCGTACGAGCCGATGTTCCGCGGCACGCTGACGCAGACCAGCGTCTACCCGCGCGAAGTCCTCAAGCGGGCGCTGGCGCTGAACGCGGCGGCCGTGATCCTGGCGCACAACCATCCTTCCGGCGTCGCGGAGCCGTCGCGCGCCGACGAGTTCCTGACGCAGAGCCTGAAGTCGGCGCTGGCGATGGTGGATGTGCGGGTGCTCGACCACATGGTCATCGGGCGCGGGCCGGTGGTGTCGTTCGCGGAGCGGGGCTTGTTGTGAAGGCGCATGCGCTGTCCGAGCTGCGCGCCATTCAGCAGGTCTTGCGTGCGCAGCGCCAGCGTGCCGAGGAGGCCGCGGCGCGCCGTGCGGCGGTGGAGGCGGCACGGCGGCGCGAGCGCGAGCTGTTCACCTGGACCGTCGGCGACGTGACGCCGCTGCGGCCAAGCGACCGTGCCGACATCCCCCGCCCGCGTCCCTTGCCCGAGCCGTTCCAGCGGGCCCTCGACGACGCCGAGGTGCTGCGCGTGTCGCTGTCGGACGACTTCGATGCGGCTTCGCTGATGGAGACCGATGACCAGCTCTCCTACCGCCAGTCCGGCATCGGGGACGATGTGCTGAAACACCTGCGCCTGGGCCGCTGGTCGCTGCAGGGCCAGATTGACCTGCATGGCCTGAACCGCGATGCGGCGCGCGAGGCGCTGGTGCTGTTCCTGAACAGTGCGGGCAAGCGCGGCTGGCGTTGCGTGCGCGTCGTCCATGGCAAGGGCTTGGGTTCACCAGGCCGGCAGCCGGTGCTCAAGGGCAAGGTGCGCAACTGGCTGGTGCAGCGCCAGGAGGTGCTCGCCTTCACGCAGGCGCGGGGACCAGATGGCGGGGCCGGGGCGCTGATCGTGCTGCTGGCGTCGGCGCGCCGGCCGGACGGGCGGCTGCGCTGAGGGGCACGCTCAGCGGTTGCGCATCCAGTCCGCCGTGCCGAAGAAACTCTCGGTCAGCCGCTGGACCAGCACCGGGTCGAGCGCCACCTCGGTCATCGCCTGGTGCATGCAGGCCACCCACTGGTCCCGCTCCTGCACGCCGATCGAGAACGGCATGTGCCGCATCCGCAGGCGCGGGTGGCCGAAGCGTTCGGTGTAGTGCTGCGGGCCGCCCAGCCAGCCACTGAGGAACCAGTACAGCTTGTCGCGGGCCTCGGTCAGCGTGGTGCCGTGGGCGGCGCGGAGTTCCCGGTAGCCGGGCTCCAGGTCCATCAGGTCGTAGAAGCGGTCGACGAGTTCGCGCACGCGGGCATCGCCGCCAACCGCTGCGTAGGGCGTGTCCGGTGCCGCCGGTTCGGTGGGTTCAGAGGGTTCGGTGATCATCTCTGCACTGTACCGCGGCGCCTCAGGAGGTCGAATCCAGCGGATCGGGCATGTAGTCCGAGACGGGGCCGAGCCGGGGATCTGATGCGCCATCACTGGGGGGCGCGACGTTCGGGGCAGGTTGCTGCGATTCCAGGCAGATGCAGTTGCGCCCGGCGGCCTTGGCACGGTAGAGCTGCTGGTCGGCGCGTTCCATCCACAGGTGCGACGACGAACGTACCCACTGCGGGGCAAAGGCGCCGCCCACGCTCACGGTGACCGTGATGTGCTGGTTCGGTGCGGCGACGATGACCGTTGCCTCGATCGCCTGGCGTACCCGGTCGGCCACGGTCCGGCCGAAGCTGACCGGGCAGTTGGGCAGGACGGCGCCAAACTCCTCGCCGCCCAGCCGCGCAACCGTGTCCATCGGCCGCACGCAGTCCTGCAGTGCCTGCCCGATGTGGCGGATCACCTGGTCACCCGCGGCGTGGCCGTAGGTGTCGTTGACGCGCTTGAAGTGGTCGATGTCGAGCAGCAGCAGCAGCGCGGACTCGCCGATGCGGGCGACGCGGTCGATCTCGCTGTCCAGGCTGGCCTCGAACTGGCGGCGGTTGAACAGCCCTGTCAGCGGATCGCGGCTGGACAGCGTACACAGACCGTCGATCAGCGCCTGCATCCAGGCGGGTGAACCGGGATCGAGCCGCGCTATCCAGTCGTGCTGACCGGCGCGCTTCAACAGTTGCAGCGCAATCCCCACTTGCAAGGTGTGTCCGCCGACGGTGACCACGGTCGCTTCACGCACGGGAGGAGGCATCGGGGCCATGGAGGAGGAGAAGGTCGGTATGGGGCACTGAACCCCGAAAAAGACGCCCTAACGTGCGTCATTTGAAGTCTACGGCATGACCCCCCTGACTTGAGTGTGAGATGGCGGGTGTTTGGTGGGCTTCTTCGCTGTCGGGGTGGCGGGTGCTGCCTGCACAGTGGCAGCGAATTGCCTTGTGAGTTGTCCTTGTCCCACCTGCCGCCTGCTGCACCTGCTGACAAATCCCGCGCCGATCCCGTTCTGGCGCGGGTCGTGGCCGGTCGTCTGGAGCGGCTGCGCGCGCAGCCTCGGGTCGAAGGGCAGGCCCATTTTTTCTACCGCGAGGTGGTCTTCAACGCCGACGCGGTTCGCATCATGCCGGGCGAGTTCTTCGTGCATGGCGAGGACATCGTCATCACGACCACGCTGGGCTCGTGCATCGCCGCCTGTCTCTGGGACCGCCAGGCGCAGATCGGTGGCATGAATCACTTCATGTTGCCGGGAGGGGCGGGCTCGGCCCTGGATGTCGGTCGCTATGGCATCGAGGCCATGGAGCGGCTGGTCAATGCACTGGTCAGGCAGGGGGCCACCCGCAAGACGCTGGACGCCAAGGTTTTTGGCGGTGCCGCGATGATCCAGGGGCTAGGCTCGCTGCACGTCGGCGAGCGCAACACACACTTTGTGCTCGACTACCTGCGCAAGCACGGCATCACGCTGATCTCGAAGGATGTGCTTGGCAGCAGCCCGCGCAAGGTCTGTTTTTTCCCGCAAACCGGCCGTGTGATGGTGCGCCGTCTGCCGCCTACGTCCGTGGAGGTGCTGTGATGCTGCACCAGCCCTTGCGATCCTCCTCCGCCTGCGCGGGTGTCGCACCGCTGCGGGTGCTGGTGGTGGACGACTCCGC
>JBEEMX010000305.1:0-4755 GCA_041192465.1 Pseudomonadota bacterium
GCCCGGATCCGCTTCGATCCGATGGCCTGCGCCGGCACGTTCGAGATCACGCATTTCCGTCTGGTCCGGGTCGCTGACCGCTTTTCCCTCCAGCGCATGGTCGACAAGCTGCGCGCCCGCCATCCACGCTACCGGACTGAGCCGTCCCCGGTGGCACCGCTGGACCTGGATCGGCTCCGGGACGACTACAACGCGCTGTTCGAGCCGCGCGGCGGCGAGCTGGTGCAGTACGCCGACTGGATCCGCGAGGTCGAGTCGGTCGCGCTGCTGTCGGACGAGGTGCAGCGCCAGCGGATACGCGGGTGGTCGTGGCAGCCGACGATCTCGCTCGTCATGCCGACCTACAACTCCAACGAGGCCTACCTGCTGGCCTGCATCGACAGCGTGCGCGCCCAGACCTATCCGCACTGGACGCTGTGCATCGCCGACGACGCCTCGACCCGGCCCGGCCTGCGCCGCCTGCTGTCGGACGTGGCGGCGTCGGATCCACGCATCCGGCTTGTGCTGCGCGAACAGAACGGGCACATCTGCGCGGCCAGCAACACTGCGCTGTCGCTGGCCACCGGCGAGTTCGTCGCTCTGCTGGACCACGACGATGTGCTGGTGCCGCACGCCCTCTTCGCCGTGGCCGAAGCCCTGCAGGCACGCCCGACAGCCGCCTTGCTGTATTCCGACGAAGACAAGCTCGACGAGACCGGCGCCCGCTGCGACCCCTACTTCAAGCCCGGTTGGTCGCCCGACCTGCTGTATTCCCAGAACTGCTTCTCCCACCTCGGCGTCTACCGGCGTTCGCTGGTGGAGGCCGTCGGCGGCTTCCGTGCTGGCTTCGAAGGCAGCCAGGACCATGATCTGGTGCTGCGCTGTGCCGCCCGGACCACCGACCCGCAGGACATCGTTCACATCCCGCAGGTGCTCTACCACTGGCGCATGGCCGAAGGCTCGACCGCCCGCGGCCACGACCGCAAGGACTACGCAAGCGATGCCGGCCGGCGTGCGCTGCAAGACCACTTCGATGCCCACCACCCCGGCGTCGAAGTCAGCGCCGTCGCGCCCGGGATCTACCGCCACCGCTGGCCGTTGCCCGCCGACCCGCCGCTGGTCAGCCTGGTCATTCCCACCCGCGACGGCCACGACCTGCTGCGCACCTGCATCGACTCGATCGTGCAGCGCAGCACCTACACGCGCTACGAACTGCTGGTGGTGGACAACCAGTCGAGCTGCCCGCGCACCCTCGCCTATCTGTCGGCGCTGGAGGCCGGCACCGAAGCCGCAGGCCGCGCCCGCGTGCTGCGCTGGGACCATCCCTTCAACTACTCCGCGATCAACAACTTCGCCGCCGCCCACGCCCGCGGCAGCGTGCTCGGCCTCGTCAACAACGACATCGAGGTGATCAGCCCGGACTGGCTCGGCGAGATGGTCAGCCATGCAGTGCGACCGGACATCGGCTGCGTGGGCGCCAAGCTGTATTACCCGGACGACACGGTGCAGCACGCCGGCGTGGTGCTTGGCGTCGGCGGCGTCGCCAACCACGCGCTGCGCGGCGCGCCACGCAGTTCGCCCGGCTACTTCGGCCGACTCTGGACGCTCTACAACCCGAGCGCGGTGACGGGCGCCGTGCTGGTGCTGCGCAAGGCCGTGTTCGACGCGGTCGGCGGGCTGGACGCCGAAGGGCTGCCTGTGGCCTTCAACGACGTTGATTTGTGCCTGAAAGCCATGACCGCCGGCTTCCGTTCGGTGTGGACACCGCATGCAGAGCTCTACCACCACGAATCCGTCAGCCGCGGCACCGACACCACGCCGGAGAAACGCGCCCGCTTTCTCGGCGAAGTCGCGGTGATGCAGCAACGCTGGTCGCACTGGCTGCTGGACGACCCGCACTACAACTCCAACCTGACCCGCCTGCGCGAAGACTACGGTCTGGCCAGCGCCAACGAAGACATCCCGCACTGCAACGGCCTGCGCCAGAAACACACGCCACGATGAACCTGCCGCATCCGCGCATCGCCATCGCCGCGATCTTCCGCAACGAACACCCCTATGTGCTGGAGTGGATCGCCCACCACCGGGCACTCGGTATCGAGACCTTCTACATCGCCGACAACGTCAGCGACGACGGCACGTCCGAGCTGCTCCAGGCGCTGCACGACCTGGGCGTGGTGCGGCGCATCCCGTTTGCGTCAATGCCCGGTCAGGCGCCGCAACTGCCGGCCTATGCAGAGTTGCTCGGCACCCACGCCCGCGACGAGGACTGGATCGCCGTGATCGACGCCGACGAATTCATCGTCCCGACGGGCGGCGAGCGCAGCCTCGCCGAGCTGCTCGCCCCGCTGGCGGCGCAGGTGGACGTTGGTGCCGTGGTGCTGAACTGGGCGATCTACGGCTCGTCCTGGTTGCTCAACCACAGCGCGGGCCTGGTCAGCGAGCGATTCACGCGCCGGGCGCACCAGTCGTTCGGTGCCAACCACCACTACAAGACGGTGTTGCGCCGGGTGGCGTTCGCGTCGGTCTACAGCAATCCACACCATTTCGTGCTGCAGCCGGGCTGGCGTTGCGTCCACACCGATGGCAGCGAGGTCGTGGCGCATCCCCGGCATGGCACGGGCTTGAGCGAGCGGGTGGTCTGGGAAGGAATGCGACTGAACCACTACATCGTCAAGTCGCACGAGGAGTTCGAGACGCGCAAGGGACGCAACGGCAGCGCGGCGACGGTGGGGCGGGTGAAGGGCGAGGCGTATTTCGAGGCCCATGACCGCAATGACACCGGCGATGCCGTGCCACGGTGGCTGCTCCAGGCCGGGTGCCTTGGCGTCGCGTCGATGACCCGCGCGTTGGCGGAGGCCGGGCATGCCATACACGCACCAACCACCAGCACGCCAGCGTTCGCGCCCCCGTTCCCCGGCGTGCAAGGCCACATCGACCACATCGAGCACAAGGAGGGGCAGTTGTGCATCCGAGGCTGGGCCATGCACGGGAGCGGGGCCGCAGTGGACCTCCTCACGGTGCAGGTGGGTGAACGCCAGTGGCAGATCACCGACGTTCCTCGCTACGCCCGACCTGACCTGAAACAACACTTCCCCATGGCCGGGGAACACTGCGGATTCCGGCTGTTTCTGAGCGATTGCAATTTGCCAGATCAGGCAATCTCGGTACAGATCAGAGGGGCCATGGCTGGCCAGTCGCCGAGCGGTGCGTTTGCCGTCCCCGAGCACGCCTTGATACCGACCTGAACATCCGCCGTACAAGAGGACATGCCGTGAAACTGTTCACCTCCAGGCCAGAACCTGCTGCCGAGCCAACTGTCAATGTCCAGGCCAGACCAGCCCGCTTTGCAGCGGGCGACATCGGCGCCATCGGTCAGATCAAGGTGGATCTGGCCTACACCGTGGGCAACCTGCTGATCGTGGCTGGCTGGCGCTCGGTGCCGGTGGAGCTGGCGCTGTTCAGCCACGGCAACCGCCTCAAGACCAGGGAACTGTCGGTCGCGCGCGCGGATGTTTCCGCCCACCTCAACCTCGCCACCGAAGAAAATCTCGGCTTTGTCCTGATCGCGGAACAGATGGACGACGTATCGGGCATCGCGTTTGGCTGGCGCGGCACAGGCAACGCATTCCAGCAATCCGCGCTGGTTGCCACGGATTCTCCAGACGTGTTCACCGCAGCAGACCATGGTGCGCTGGGTTCGGCGGTGGCCTTGTTCTCCACCCACTGCGCACGCTATTCGGCCCAGTGGCACGCACTGATTTCCCGCGCTGCACTGGCCAAGGGCGCTTGCCCGAACGCAGCCGGGTACCTCGAAGGGGCCTTCGCCTGCAAGCAGACGGGTTCCGCAGTCGTGATCGGGTGGGTGCTGCACGATCCGGACGTTCCTGTCTGGCTTGAAGACGATGAGGGACACGTCACACCGCTGGACGGTGCATTTCGCCGCTACCGCCAGGACGTGATCGACTCCGTCGGCCAGGCATTTCCGCAAGCCACCGAATTGAACACCGGATTCATCGCGCTGACGCCCGACTTCAAGCTCAATGCCCGGGTCAGGCTGAAAACGGTGTCCGAGGCCGGGGTGCATATCATCAGTGAGACCAGCTGTGCCGACCTGTCAGCCGATCCCCGCCAGGCTGCGCGCAACCTGTTCAGCGTGTATGCGCCGATGCAGGACTTGCACCAGCGGATCACCCAGATCGACGAGCCGCTGCTGGGACCGGTCATCGCCTTCAGCCAGAGCCGCTGGAAGAATTTGCCGCAACACGTCAAGCACCTCGGGCAGGCGGTGGCCCATCCGCAGGCGAGCGTCATTGTTCCGCTGTACGGACGCGCCGACTTTGTCGAGCACCAGTTGGTGGAATTCGCGCGGGATCCGTGGTTCCGGGCGCACGCGGAGCTGGTCTACGTCATCGACGATCCGAAGCTGGTTGACAGCTTCAGCCAGCAGGCGGAGTCGTTGCACCGCCTCTACCAGCAGCCATTCACCTGGATCTGGGGCAGCGTGAACCGTGGGTTCTCGGGCGCCAACAACCTGGGGGCCGCGCATGCCCGGGGCAAGCATCTGGTGTTCCTCAACAGCGACGCTTTCCCGCAGCAGCCCGGCTGGTTGCCTGCGCTGATCGAGGTACTGGACAACCGGCCTGACATCGGCGCGGTCGGTCCGCGCCTGGTTTTCGGAAATGGGTCGATCCAGCACGCCGGCATGGACTTCCAGCAACGCGACGAGCTGGGCATCTGGGTCAACCACCATCCGCACATGGGGCTGGATCCGAG
>JBEEMX010000306.1:0-4735 GCA_041192465.1 Pseudomonadota bacterium
CAACTGGCCGAGGAAGTGCTGGCGGGCACGCCGACCGGGCCGCTGTATGCCCGCGGCCTGAGCCTGGCCTTGCTGGCGGTGCTCCACGCCGACCACGCTGGCCTGGCTCCCGCCCGTGCCGCCGCTGTCCAGTCGCTGGCACCCGACCAGCGGCGGCGCATCGTCGATTTCGTCGCCGAGGCGTTCGGCGAGAAGCTCACGCTCGACCGGCTGGCGGACGAACTCCGGCTCAGCCCCTTCCACTTCGCGCGGCTGTTCAAGGCCAGCTTCGGCACCACCCCGCACACGTATGTGCAGCGTGTGCGGCTCGACGCCGCCGCGCGTGCCCTGGCCCACTGCGGGAACCATTCCATCGCCGAGATCGCCGGCCAGTGCGGTTTCGCCAGCCAGTCGCACCTGACGACGCAGATGCGCCGCCACCTGGGCACCACCCCCAGCGCACTGCGGCGGCTGCACGGGTAAGTCCCTGGTCCGCCACCGCAGGCATCTGCAATTTCCGCAGGATCTTGAAAGACGGTCACGCCCGCGTTTTCTATCGTCGAAGCACGACAACGACAACGAAAGCGAGACCACCATGCCATTTCCTCTCCCACACCCAGGGCTTCGGCTTGCAGGCGTGAGCGCCACTCTGGCCATGACCGCCCTCGTGCAGGGCTGCGGTGGCGGCGACAGCACCCCCGCCACGCCGACCGTGACCACGCTGTCCTGCGACGACGGACTCAAGACCGCCTTCAAGCCGGACGCGAACACGACGGTGCTGCTGGTCAAGTCCTTCAAGGCCGGTGACGCCATCGCGCTGTCCGGCACCCCGACCACGCCCGCGCCGCCCGTTGCACCGGCCGACATGTGCCTGGTCAAGCTCCTCGTCGGTCCTGGCAATGCCGGCCCTGCCACGGCGGCCTCGACCTCCGCCGGCATCGGCATCGAGGTCTGGCTGCCCGCCCACGCAGCGTGGAACCAGCGCATCCGCGCCTACGGCAGCGGCGGCTGGGCCGGCAGCGCGCAAACCAGCACCACCACCATCGGCGGCGGCGGTGACGGCAACGACCTGCACACCGCTGTGGCCGGCAAGGGCTACGTCGTGGCGACTTCCGACCACGGCCACACCAGCCCCTTCGGCGGCATCAGCGCCTCCTTCGGCATGAACCCGGATGGCACCGTCAACACCACGCTGTGGAAGGACTTCGCCGAGCGCAGCCTCCACGAGATGTCGGTGAAGTCGAAGGCCCTGGCCAAGCTCTACTACGGCAAGGCACACAGCTACGCCTACTGGGACGGCTATTCCACGGGCGGTCGCCAAGGTCTGAAGCTCGCGCAGGTCTACCCCGACGACTTCGACGGCATCCTCTCCGGCGCACCGGCCATCAACTGGACGCGCTTCATCACCAACGAGCTGTACCCGCAGGTGGCGATGCAGCGCGAACTCGGCGCCCCGATCGCCAGCGCCAAGCTCACGGCGGTCACGGCGGCGTCGATCGCGGCGTGTGGCGGCTCGGCGCTGGGCTTCCTGACCGACCCCTACGCCTGCCGCTATGACCCGACCAAGGACGCCGCCGCACTCTGCGCGGGCGTGGCCGGCAACGGCGGCGTGGTCGGCACGAATGCCAACGCGGCGAGCTGCGTGACCCTGGCGGAAGCGTCGGTGGTCAACCGCACCTGGTACGGCCAGACCGCTGACGGCAGCGTGCCCGATCCGGCGCTGGACAATGCGTCAGGCCCCTACCTGGCGGGCAGCAGCCAGCTCTGGTTCGGCCTCACGCGCGGCACGGCGCTCGACGCGCTGGCCGGCGCCAATGCCTTTCCGATCGCCACGGACCAGGTCGCCATCGAGATGCAGAACGCGGCGCTCGGCTCGGTCTTCTTCGCCAACGCCACGGGCAATGGCGCCAACGCCTGGCAGCGGTTCAGCTACAACGACCTCACGGTGGCCGCCTACCAGGGATTGGTCCAGCAACCGCAGTTCAGCAACATCAACACCGACAACCCGGACCTCACCGCCTTCAACGCACGCAAGGGCAAGCTGCTGCTCTACCACGGCCTGGCCGACAACCTGATCGCCCCGCAGGGATCGGACAACTACTACAACCGGGTGGCCTCGGCGATGGGCGGCGTGGCCGAAGTGCAGAAGTTCTTCCGCTACTACCATGTGCCCGGCCTGACGCACAGCGGTCGCCTGGAAGCCGCTGCCAAGGTGCCGGCGCCGCAGACGGCGCTGGGGCGTGACGAGATGTTCCAGGCGCTGCAGACGTGGGTGGAGCAAGGCACGGCGCCGAGCACTGTCTCCGTCACCTCGTCTGACAGCACCGTGTCGATGCCACTGTGCGTCTACCCGCAGAAGGTGCGCTACAACGGCACGGGCGCGGTCACGGCTGCAGCCAGCTACACCTGCCAGTGATGACGGGTGAATGAAAGAGGCCCCGGTGGTTCAGAACCACCGGGGCCTCTTGGTGTCAGGGTCCGTACTCGGTCAGACCGGGTACTGCTGCACCGACGGCTCCAGCGTGATCCACTTCAGTTCGGTGAACTCGTCGATCACGGCGCGGCCGTCGAAGCGCCCGTAGCCGCTGTCCTTCATGCCGCCGTAGGGGGCCTGCGCCTCGTTCTGCACGGTGGCGCCGTTGACGTGGACCGAGCCGCAGTCGATCTGCAGCGCCGCGCCCAGCGCACGGGTCACGTCGCGGCCGAAGATGCCCGCCGACAGGCCGTAGGCGGTGTCGTTGGCGGCAGCCACGGCAGCTTCGACGCCCTTGACGCGCACGATGGTGGTGATCGGGCCGAAGGTCTCCTCGTCGTAGATCTTCATGCCGGGCTTGACGTGGTCCACGACCGTGGCGGGCATGACTGCACCGTCCGCGTGACCACCGCAAGCCAGCGTGGCGCCCTTGGCCAGCGCGTCGTCGATCATCACGTTCAGGCGCGGGCCGGACTCCTTGACGACCATCGGGCCGATCACGCAGGCGGCGTTCTTGGTCGGATCGCCAGCCGGCAGTTCATTGGCGCGGGCGGCGAACTTGGCGACGAACTCGTCGGCGATCGACTCGTCCACCACGATGCGCTCGGTGGACATGCAGATCTGGCCTTGGTACAGGAACGAGCCGAACACGGCTGCCTTGACCGCCTCATCGACGTTCGCATCGTCCAGCACCACCAGCGGCGACTTGCCGCCCAGTTCCAGCAGGCAACGCTTGAGCTGCTGGGCGGCCTTCACGGCGATGATGCGGCCGACGCGGGTCGAGCCGGTGAAGTTGATGCGGCGCACCGCCTTGTGGGCGATCAGCGTGTCCACGACTTCCGGCGCGTCCTTCGGGGCGTTGGTCAGCATGTTCAGCACGCCGGGCGGGAAGCCGGCTTCGACCAGCGCCTCGGCCACCAGCAGGTGGGTGCGCGGGCTGGCCTCGGAGGCGCGGAACACCACCGTGTTGCCGCAGACGATCGGGTAGGCGATGGCGCGGGCGGCCAGCACCACCGGCCCGTTCCACGGCACGATGCTCAGGATCACGCCGACCGGCTGGCGCACCGTCATCGACAGCGCACCGGGCTTGTCGGTGGGGATGGTCTCGCCCTGGATCTGCGTGGCCATCGAGGCGGCTTCGCGGAACACGTTCGCGGCCAGATAGACGTTGAACCCGGCCCACAGCGGCGATGCCCCAACTTCCTCGCCCATTGCCTGGATGAAGGCGGGCGTGCGGGCGTCGAGTGCGTCTGCGGCCTTCAGCAGCAGGCGGCGGCGCTCGGACGGGGGCGAGTGGCGCCACGCCAGGAACGCCGTCTGGGCCGATTCGACCGCCGCGACGGCATCTTCGACCGAGCCGGCCGCTGCGCGGGTGACGACTTCGCCGCTGACGGGGTGGCGGCGCTCGAAGGTGGCGCCATCGGAGGCGGCGCGGAGTTCGTTGTTGACGAGCAGTTGGGAGTCCATGGGGTGTTCCAGGTGGGGGGTGGAAAGGTGGAAGGGGTTCAGGCCGTGAGGATTTCGGCCATGCGCTCGCCGATCAGGGCGCAGCTCGCCATCGTGGCAACCGAGGCGATGCGCGGCATGACCGAGCTGTCGGCGATGCGCAGGTTCTGCACGCCGTTGACGCGCAGCTTGGCGTCCACGACCGCTTTGCTGTCCTTGCCCATGCGGCAGGTGCCGGCCTGGTGGAAGTAGGTCGTGGCGCCGTCGCGCACGAAGTCCTCCATGTCCTTGCCGGTGAGCTTCTTGCCGGGGGCGACTTCGCGCTTGACGAAGTCGCGCATCGCCGCCGAGTTGCCGATCTCGCGGGCGACCTCGATGCCGTAGGCCAGCGCCTTCACGTCGTCCGGGTGGCTCAGGAAGCGGGCATCGACGATGGGACGGTCGGCCGGGTTGGCGGATCTGAGGCGCAGCTCGCCGCGGCTCTTCGGCGCGACCAGACCGGAGCACAAGGCCCAGCTCGTGTTCGGCGGGGTGTAACGCTGGCCCACCACGTCGCTGGCGTAGGGGATCTCGATCTGCACCAGGTTGACATCGGGCGAGGCGAGTCCCGCCTGGCTCTTGAGGAAGCCCGAGGCGTTGGCCGCGCTGTTGCGGTGCGGGATGTGCTCCTTGGGCTCCCACAGGCAGCCGCCGTGCAGCAGGTGGTCCTGGAAGTTCTGGCCGACCTCGGGCGCGTTCACCAGGGTCTTGATGCCGTGGCTGCGCAGTTGCGCCTCGTCGCCGATGCCGCTGAGCATCAGCAGCTTCGGGGTGTTGATGCCACCGGCGCTCAGGATC
>JBEEMX010000307.1:0-4733 GCA_041192465.1 Pseudomonadota bacterium
GACGGCTGCGGGATCTGGTGGGCCAGCAGGTTCTGGTCGTGCTCGGAGTCGCCGTCCTCGTCGGCGGCGTCCGTGCGGCGCGCCTGGGCTTCGTAGAGACGGAAGTAGTGGCCTTCGGCGGCCATCAGCTCGTCGTGCGTGCCGACCTCGACCACCGCGCCGCGGTCCATCACCACCAGCCGGTCGGCCTTGCGCAGCGTGGACAGGCGGTGGGCGATGGCGATGGTGGTGCGGCCCTGGACGAGGTTGTCGAGCGCCTTCTGGATCTCGCGTTCGGTCTCGGTGTCCACACTGGCGGTGGCCTCGTCGAGGATGAGCAGGCGCGGGTTGATCAGCAGCGCGCGGGCGATGGAGATGCGCTGGCGTTCACCGCCCGACAGGCCCTGGCCGCGTTCGCCGACCAGCGAGTCGTAGCCCTGCGGCAGCCGGAGGATGAAGTCGTGCGCATGGGCGGCGCGGGCGGCGGCGATGATCTGCTCGCGCGTGGCGCCGGGCAGGCCATAGGCGATGTTCTCGGCGATGGTGCCGAAGAACAGGAAAGGCTCCTGCAGCACCAGGCCGATGTGGCGGCGGTAGTCGGCCACGGCGAAGCGGCGGATGTCGGTGCCGTCCACGCGGATCGAGCCGTCGGTGACGTCGTAGAAGCGGCAGATCAGGTTGACCAGCGTGCTCTTGCCCGAACCCGAGTGGCCGACCAGGCCGATCATCTCGCCGGGGCGGATGTCCAGGCTCATGCCGCGGATCACCGAGCGGCTGCCGTAGCGGAAGCCGATGTTGTCGAGCCGCACGGCGCCTTGCAGCGCGCCGGTCGGCACGGGTTGATCGGGTTCGGGCACGTTGGAGACGTGGTCGAGGATGTCGAAGATGCGCTTGGCGCCGGCGGCGGCCTTCTGCGTCACCGAGACGATGCGGCTCATCGAGTCGAGCCGGCCGTAGAAGCGCCCGATGTAGGCCAGGAATGCGGTCAGCACGCCGACGGTGATGTCGCCCTTGCTGACCTGCCAGATGCCGAAGCCCCAGACCACCAGCAGGCCGAAGTCGGTCAGCAGCGTCACCGTCGGCGTGAACAGGCTCCAGGTCTTGTTGAGCTTGTCGTTGACGGCGAGGTTGGCGGCGTTGGCTTCGTGGAAACGCTTCGATTCACGTGCTTCCTGCGCAAACGCCTTGACCACGCGCACGCCGGGGATGGTGTCGGCCAGCACGTTGGTCACATCGCCCCAGACGCGGTCGATCTTCTCGAAGCCGGTGCGCAGCCGGTCGCGCACGAGGTGGATCATCCAGGCGATGAAGGGCAGCGGCAGCAGGGTGACCAGCGCGAGCCACGGGTTGACCGAGAAGAGGATGGTCGAGGTCATGGCCAGCATCAGCACGTCGGTGGCGAAGTCGAGCGCGTGCATCGACAGGAACACCGACAGGCGGTCGGTTTCCGAGCCGATGCGGGCGATCAGGTCGCCGGTGCGCTTGGCGCCGAAGTAGTCAAGCGACAGGCCGAGCAGGTGGTCGAACGCGGTGGTGCGCAGGTCGGCGGCGATGCGCTCGGAGACGATCGCGAGCAGCCAGGTGCGCGCCCAGCCCAGTCCCCAGGCAAGCACCCCGGCGCCGAGCAGCCCGAGCAGCAGTTGCATGACATAGGCGGGGTCGATCTGGTGCCCGTTCTGGAACGGGATCAGCACCTTGTCCATCAGCGGGATGGTCAGGTAGGGCGGCACCAGCGTCGCAGCGGTGGACGCGAGCGTCAGCAGGAATCCCGTGAGCAGCTTCCACTGGTACGGCTTGGCGAAGCGCCACAGCCGCAGCAGCACCCAGGTCGACGGCGGCGTGGACAGCTCGCGGGTACAGACGGCGCACTCGTCGCTGTCCGGCGGGAGTGGGGCGTGGCAGGTCGGGCAGGTGGTGGGGTCGTGGTCGTCGTCGTGGAGGGGGATGGCCGGGCTGCGCAGCGCCTCGCACTGGCGCGTGAACTGCCGAACCAGCCGCAGCGCCTGCACGTTCAGCCCCAGCGTGAAGCGCCATACCGCGCGCTGCGCCTGCGTGTCGTGCAGTTCCAGCGTGCCGACGCCGGCGTGATCGTGGTGCCGCAGCGACAACGGGTCGTCCAGCCGCCAGGCGCCAGCCCAGTCGGTGGCCCCCGCACGGACCCACAGCAGGCGGTGGTTCGTCACGATCAGTGTGCTGCGGGCGAAGTGCAGGGCCTCGTCGAGGTCAACCTCCAGCGTACACAGGGCGTTCTCTCCCGGGAGGAAGCGGGTGGGCAGGGCGTCCATCGGGGCGTCGGCAGAATGTGGGTGCATGGGATCTTGTTCTCGGGGATGCCGAATTCTCGCGCAAGCCATCCGTGTCATATTTCTTCAGATGAACGCTGCATCCACTCAACGGACCGTGATTGAAGGACGATGACTTGACGCAAGGAACGTTATGCACAATCACCCCCTTGAGCCCAACACCAGCTCCGCCGGACATGACCAAGAAAGAAAACATCACGCTGCAGCGCATCACCTACCTGCGCGGCCCCAATGTCTGGACCTACCGTCCGGTGCTGGAGGTCTGGCTGGATCTGGGTGAGCTGGAGGATTGGCCTTCGCACCAACTGCCCGGTTTCAACGACCGGCTCACGGCGATGCTGCCGGCACTGATCGAACACCACTGCGGGGTCGGCGAGCGCGGCGGCTTCTTGCAGCGGCTCGAAGAAGGCACCTGGATGGGCCATGTGCTCGAACATGTCGTCATCGAGCTGCTCAACCTGGCTGGCATGCCCACAGGCTTCGGCCAGACGCGCAGCACCTCGCAGCACGGCGTCTACCGCATGGTGTTCCGCGCCCGTGACGAGCAGGTGGCGCGCACCGCGCTGGCAGAAGGCCATGCGCTGCTGATGGCGGCCGTCAACAGCGAGGCGTTCGATGCCGCGGCGGCGGTCGGACGGGTGCGCGAGAAGATCGACGATTGCTACCTCGGCCCGAGCACGGCCAGCATCGTCGGTGCGGCCACCGACCGGCGCATCCCGCACATCCGCCTGAACGACGGCAACCTCGTGCAGATCGGATACGGCTCCGCCCAGCGCCGCATCTGGACCGCCGAGACCGACCTCACCAGCGCCATCGCCGAAGGCATCGCGGGCGACAAGGATCTGACCAAGACGCTGCTGAAGGCATGTGGCGTACCGGTCCCCGAAGGTGAAATCGTGGACAGCCCTGAAGCGGCCTGGCGCGCGGCCGAAGACATCGGCGGCCCGGTGGTGATCAAGCCCACCGACGGCAACCACGGCCGTGGTGTTTCGCTTGACCTGCGTCTGCGCGGCGAGATCGAAGACGCGTACCGCTTGGCTGAGCAGCATGGCAGCGAGGTGCTGGTCGAGCGGTTCATCCCCGGCGAGGAACACCGGCTGCTGGTGGTTGGCGGGCGGGTGGTGGCGGCTGCGCGCGGTGAATCAGCCTGGGTGGTCGGCGATGGCCGCTCGACGGTGGTCGAGCTGATCGACAGCCAGATCAACTCCGACCCGCGCCGCGGCACGACCGAGGATTTTCCGCTCAACCGCATCGACATCCGCAAGGATGATGTGGTGCAACTGGAACTGCAGCGCCAGGGCTTGTCGGGCGAAGGCGTGCCGGCCGCGGGCCGCAAGGTGATGATCCAGCGCAATGGCAATGTTGCCATTGACTGCACGGACCAGGTCCACCCCGAGGTGGACCACATCGTCTCGCTGGCGGCACGGGTTGTCGGGCTGGACATTGCCGGCATCGACGTGGTGGCCGAGGACATCTCCAAGCCGCTGCACGCCCAGGGCGGCGCGATCGTCGAAGTCAACGCCGGCCCCGGCCTGCTGATGCACCTCAAGCCCGCCGAGGGCATGCCGCGCCCCGTCGGGCGAGACATCGTCAACCACCTCTTCGCCGAGGACGCCAGCGGACGCATCCCCGTGGTTGGCGTGGCCGGCTCGCAGGGCGCCACCGACATCGCACAACTCGTGGCGTGGCTGGTCCACCTGAGCGGGCGGCACGTCGGGCTGGCCTGCCGCGACGGGTTGTTCCTGGCGGGTCGCCGCGTGGGCCGCGGCGATTGCGCCAACTGGGCGAGCGGCCACCGCCTGCTGATGAACCGCGAAGTGCAGACCGTGGTGATCGAGAACGGTGCCTCCACCATCCTCGACGACGGCCTGCCCTATGACCGCTGCCATGTCGGCGTCGTCACCGATCTGGGCGGCGCCGAGACACTGGATCGCCACGATATCCGCGATACCGAGCAGATGCCGCGCGTGCTGCGCACCCAGGTTGATGTCGTGCTGCCGGAAGGCGCGGCCGTCCTGAATGCCGACGACGAGCGCATCACCGACATGGCCCGTCTGTCCGACGGCGAGGTGCTGTTCTACAGCCTGCTCGCCGAGGACAACGAGACGGTGGCGGCCCATCGGGCGCAGGGCGGACGTGTGGTGTTGCTGCGTGCCTCGCGGGTCGTGCTGGCCACCGGTACGGCCGAAGTGGTGTGTGTCGATCTGCAGCGGCGGCGCATTCTGCTGGCGCCGTCGGTCGTGCTGGCTGCGTTGGCCGCGGGCTGGGCGCTGGGCATCGCGCCCGAGCTGATGGCCGCGGGCCTGGAAACCTTCGCATCGAGCCCGACGCGCTCGTGATCCTTTCTTCTGACCGGACGTGACCCACTGATGGACGTTTCACGCATTCGGGCCTTGCGCGGCCCCAACCTCTGGAGCCGCCACACGGCGGTCGAGGCCATCGTTTCGTGTG
>JBEEMX010000308.1:0-4724 GCA_041192465.1 Pseudomonadota bacterium
GACGCTCTTCCGATCTGTTGTCGCGGCACGGCCACAGGTGCGGACCAGCACCCGCGGCGGCAGGCCGGCGGCGGCGTGGTGCAGGTGCTCCGGGCGAATGAGCCGCCCGCAGCCGATGGCGTGGACCACCCGGCACCACCCGAGGAACGGCGCCAGATCGACCGCACCGATCGCGGCGGCGCCCTCGGCGTAGTGCAGCGGTGCGTCGGCATGGGCGCCGAGGTGGGGCGACAGCGTGATGGCGCTGACATTGGCGGCGCTGTCGGGGCCGAGCGTGGCGGTCCAGTGCTGGGTGTAGGGATGGTCGCCGGGGTACACCAGCGTGGCGGGGCCGACCGGCGGTGAGATGTCCCAGAGGCGGCGCGGGTCTGCGCTCACGCCAGCGGGGTCTCTGGTGCTGGTGGCGCCGACACCATGCTGTCGAAGGCGTGGAAGGCTTGGGCCAGCTCGCTGAACACGCCCTTGTCCAGCGGTGACAGCGGTACCAAGGACGCTGCGGCGGCGGGTTCCACCGGGTCCAGCGGCAGACTGAGCTGCGGCGGCGCCCCGAGCGAGGCCACGTCGCCCATGGACACGAAGGTCACGCCGGCCAGCGCCGCCGCCGCATCCAGCCGCGGCGCCTCGCCGACCAACGCCGCCTGCCGCACGACTGCCAGCGCCACCAGTTGCCGCTGCTCGCGGCTGGCGCGGGACCAGCGGTCGTCGTCGGTCGTGCTGGCGAAGGTGTGCAGCCGCACCAGCTCGCGGGCCGTCCGTTCGTCAAAGACAGCCACCTCGACCGGGCGTGAGGCCCGCAGCGCCTTGAACGCCGCGTCGCCCGCCGGCCCGGTCTCCACCAGCCAGTCGGCCAGCACCGGCGCCGGGATCAGCAGCGTGGCGCGCTGCCGCTGCGCTTCGGCGAGCCACGCCAGGCGGTGTTCGTCGTGGGCCGGGTCACTGTCCAGGCGCAGCAGCCAGGACAGCGCGTCCGCATCGAGGAGACACCGCAGCATGCATCAACCTTTCTTCCGCAGCTTCATCAGGCGCGGCAAGACCAGCACCATCAGCACCACCACCAGCAGCACCGCCGACATCGGACGCTCCAGGAACACGCCCCACTTGCCTTCGCCGATGGACAGCGCGTTGCGCATCTGCGCTTCGGCGAGCGGGCCGAGGATCATGCCGACGATCACCGGTGCGGTCGGGAAGCTGAAGCGCCGCATCGCCACCCCCAGCAGACCGATGGCGTACATCAGCAGCAAGTCGAACGAGCTTTGGCGCATGCCGTAGACGCCCACCGTCGCGAAGATCAGGATGCCCGCGTAGAGGTAGCTCTTCGGGATCTTCAGCAGCTTGACCCACAGCCCCACCAGCGGCAGGTTCAGGATCAGCAGCATCACGTTGCCGATGTAGAGCGAGGCGATCAGCGCCCAGACCAGCTTGGCGTTGGTGTCGAAGAGCTGCGGCCCCGGCTGGATGCCGTAGTTCTGGAAGGCGCCCAGCAGAATCGCGGTCGTGTTCGAGGTCGGGATGCCCAGCGTCAGCAGCGGGATCAGCGTCGCGGTGATCGCGGCGTTGTTGGCAGCTTCCGGGCCGGCCACGCCTTCGATGGCGCCGATGGTGCCGAACTCCTCCGGGTGCTTCGACAGCTTTTTCTCGGCGGCGTAGCTGAGGAAGGTCGGGATCTCGCTGCCGCCGGCCGGGATGGTGCCGAAGGGGAAGCCGATCGCCGTCGCCCGCAGCCACGCCGGCCACGAGCGGCGCCATTCTTCGCGGGTCATGTGGACCGAGCTGAGGGCGTTCTGCGTCTCCTGCTCGCGGCCCTGGAACAGCACTGCGTACAGCGCCTCGGCCACCGCGAACAGGCCGACCGCGACCAGCACGACTTCCATGCCGTCCATGAACTCGGGCACCCCGCCGGTGTAACGCGCCTGGCCGGAGATCTGGTCGATGCCGATCAGGCCCATCGCCAGGCCGATGCCGAGTGCGGTCAGGCCACGCAGCGTGCTCTGGCCGAGCACGGCGCTGACGGTGCAGAAGGCCAGCAGCATCAGCATGAAGTATTCCGGCGGGCCGAGGCGGATGGCGTAGGTCGCCACGATCGGCGCGAACAACGTCACCAGCACGGTGGCGATGGTGCCGGCGACGAACGAGCCAATCGCCGCCGTGGCCAGCGCCGCACCGGCACGGCCGTTCTTGGCCATCTTGTTGCCTTCGAGCGCGGTGACCATCGAACCCGCTTCACCCGGCGTGTTCAGCAGGATCGAGGTGGTCGAGCCGCCGTACATCGCACCGTAGTAGATGCCGGCGAAGAAGATCATCGACGCCGTCGGCTCCACCTTCAGCGTGATCGGCAGCAGCATCGCCACTGCGGTGGCCGGCCCGATGCCGGGCAGCACGCCGACGGCGGTCCCCAGCGTGCAGCCCACCAGCGCCCACAACAGGTTGATCGGCGTGCCCGCCGTCAGGAAGCCCTGCATGAGCTGGTCCCAGATGTGCATCATGTCCATCACAGCCATCCCGTCGAAGTGAGTCCGGGCAGGCTGATCGCCAGCGCCTTCGTGAACATCCAGTAGACCGGCGCGGAGATGGCCATGCCGATCAGCGTGTCGGTGATCCAGGCGCGCGGGCTCAGGTCGAGCCGCCCTTCCGATGCCTTGAAGCCGCGCACCGCCAGCACGAAGCACAGCGCACAACTGAAGATGAAGCCGATCGTCGTGATCAGCAGGGCATTGAGGACGATGCCGGCGGTGACCCAGGCGAAGCCGGGCCAGTCGCCCTGGTCGGCACCGTCGGTCTCCTCCATGTCACGGAAGCCGCCGGTGCGGGCTTCCCAGACCAGCCAGACGCCGCACAGGCCGAGCAGGCCCGACACCACCCAGGGAAGAAAATTGGGACCGACACCAGCGTAGCCCGCATCGGAAGAAATGGAGGTCGCCCCCCACGCCAGGCCCAGGGCCAGCAGCACCACACCGGCACCGAGCCAGGTCTGGTGGCGCCGGGCATCGGCCGGCAGAGCGTCACGCGCAGTGTCGGCCATGGCTCAGATCATCCCGGCCTTGACCATCGTGACCCGCAGCGACGCGAACTCGCGCTCGACGAACTCGTCGAAGGCAGGGCCAGCCAGCCAGGCATCGGTCCAGCCGTTCTTCTCCATCGCCTCGACCCAGCCCTTGGACTTGACGGTCTTCTGCAGCATGTCGGTCAGCGCCTTGCGCTGGGCCGGCGTGATGCCAGGGGCACCGTAGACGCCGCGCCAGTTGCCGATCTCGACGTTGAAGCCCTGTTCCTTCATCGTCGGCACGGTCGGTGCGTTCTTCAGGCGCGTCGGCGAGGTGACGCCGATCGGGCGCATCTTGCCGGACTCGATGTACTGCTGGAACTCGCTGTAGCCGCTGCCACCGACCGAAACGTTGCCGCCCAGGATGGCCGCGATGGCTTCACCGCCACCACGGAAGGGCACGTAGTTGATCTTGGTGGCATCGACGCCGATCTCGCGGGCCAGCATGGCCGCGGCGATGTGCTCGGTCGATCCGCGCGAACCACCGCCCCACTTGACGCTGCCGGCGTCCTTCTTGACGGCCTCGACGACATCCTTCATCGACTTGAACGGCGATTCGGTCGGCACGACGAAGACGTTGTATTCGCTGGTCAGGCGAGCCACCGGGGTCGCGGCGCTCAGCGACACCGGCGGCTTGCCGGTGATGATGCCGCCGATCATGACGGCGCCCATCACCATCAGCGTGTTCGGGTCGCCCTTGCTGCCGTTGACGAACTGCGCCAGGCCGATGGCACCAGCGGCACCGCCCTTGTTCTCGTACTGCACGGTGCTGAGCGCACCGGCGTCCTGCATCGCCTTGCCCAGTGCGCGACCAGTGCCGTCCCAGCCACCGCCCGGGTTGGCGGGAATCATCATCTTGAGGTTGACATCGGCAGCCTGGGCCGGCAGCACGCCCGCAGCGGCCATGGCGGCCAGGGACTTGAGGAAGGTGTCGCGACGCATGGAGAACTCCTGGGCGGATAAGGGGTGGTGTGGGTCGAACCGATGGTGGCCGTGCTGCCTGTCAAACCGCTGTCCACGGACCTAGGGGAAATGCGGGGTGCCGGCGGGACAACCACCACGGCCAACGCGCTAGGCTAGGCGCCATGAAACTGCTGCTGATCGAAGACAACGCCACGATGCAGACCACGTTGCGTCGCGCCTTCGAGCGGCGCGGCATCCAGATGGTCAGTTGCGACGACGGTGCCCGCGCGCTCGACCGCTGGGAGGCGAGCCAGCCCGACGCCGTGCTGCTGGACCTGAGCCTGCCGGGCATGGATGGACTCGACGTGCTCAGCCGCGCACGCGCCGCCGGCTGGACCACCCCCGTGATGATCCTCACCGCCCGCGGCGCCGTGGGCGACCGCATCCTGGGGCTGAACACCGGCGCGGACGACTACCTCGCCAAGCCCTTTGATCTGGATGAACTGGAGGCGCGGGTGCGGGCACTGGTGCGACGCTCCGGTGCAGCAGCGGGTGGACCGGGCCGCCAGCCAGAAGCCTTCTGCGGTCTGCATGTCGATGCCGAAAGCGGCGCCGTCTACCTGCACGACGCGCCGATGGAGTTGACCGCCCGCGAACTCGCCCTGATGCGCGCCCTGCTCGCCCGGCCCGGCCACGCGGTAGCGCGCGAGCGGCTGTTCGAGCTGGTCTTCCCGGGCGAAGTGGACGTGCAGGCCGAAGCGATCGAGGTGGTCGTCTACCG
>JBEEMX010000309.1:0-4710 GCA_041192465.1 Pseudomonadota bacterium
CTCCTCCGCCTGCGCGGGTGTCGCACCGCTGCGGGTGCTGGTGGTGGACGACTCCGCGTCCGCACGGGCCTTGCTCTGCGCCATCCTGGCCCGTCAGCCGGACATGGTCTGCGTCGGCGAGGCGGTCGATGCACTGCAAGCGCGCGAGATGATCCGCGGGCTGGATCCGGATGTGGTCACGCTCGACATGGTCATGCCGGGCATGGATGGGCTGGATTTTCTGGAGCGGCTGATGCGGCTGCGGCCGACGCCGGTGGTGGTGATCGCCGCGCCCACCCGCCAGCACCAGACGACGGTGCTGCGCGCCACGGCGCTCGGCGCGGTGGGCTTCATCGACAAACCGCTGCCCGGCACACCCGGTGCCATCGAGGCATTCGAGCAGCGCGTGGTGGCGCGGCTGCGCGAGGCCGCTCGCAGCCGCCGGGGGCGCCGATCGGGCGGGTTGACCGACAACGCGAACGCCGTGGCCACCACCAGTGGTCGCCTCATCGCCATCGGTGCCTCGACGGGCGGCACGGAAGCCACGCCGCGCCTGCTGGCCCGCCTGTCGCCCGCGGCGCCACCGGTGCTGATCGTGCAGCACATGCCGGTCGGTTTCTCGACCCGCTATGCGGCACGGCTGAATGGCCTCTGCCCTCTGGCGGTCAGCGAAGCGCGGGACGGCGAGCCGCTCCAGCATGGCCACGCGTATGTCGCGCCGGGCGGTCAGCACCTCGCAGTCGATCGGGCTGCCGGTGGCGGGTTCATCGCGCGGGTGAGCGACGGTGAACTGGTGCAGCGGCACCGGCCGAGTGTGGACGTGCTGTTCCGCTCGGTGGCCAAGGTGGCCGGTGACCGGGCGATCGGCATCATGCTCACTGGCATGGGCGGTGATGGCGCATTGGCGATGCGCCTGCTGCGCGAAGCCGGCGCCTACAACCTGGCGCAGGACGAGGCCACCAGCGCCATTTTCGGCATGCCGCGCGAGGCAATCCGGGCGGGGGCGTGCCAGGAGGTGCTGCCACTTGACGCGATCGGGCCGCGGGTGATGGCGCTGCTCGGCCTTGGCTCCAGCCTCAGGCCAGAAACAAGCCCTGCAGATCGCTGAGAAAGTCGAAGCCGCGGGGTGTCGGCGCAGCGCGCTCCCAGTCGCGCTGCAGCAGTCCGCGCTGCTCGGCCTGCGCGAGTGCTGCCTCGATGCTCGACAGCGGCAGCCCGGTGCGGTCCCGGAACAGGCCCAGATCGAATCCGCCCTTCAGCCGCAGCGCATTCAGCATGAACTCGAAGGGCAGCGCCTTGCGGCCGACCTCCTCGTCGTTGGACACCGCTTGTCCGGCCGGCGCCTTCTGCATGTACATCGCTGGCTCGCGCCAGCGCACCTGCCGCACGACCCGGTGAGGGAAGCTCAGCTTGGTGTGTGCGCCCGCGCCGATGCCGAGGTAGTCGCCGAACTGCCAGTAGTTCAGGTTGTGCGTGCAGCGGTGGCCGGGCCGCGCGAAGGCCGAGACCTCGTAGCGCGAGAGCCCCTGCGCGCCCGTCATGTCCACGATCTGGTCGAGCATGTCGCTGGCCAGATCGTCGTCCGGCACGACCGGCGGATGCACGGCGAACAGCGTGTTCGGCTCGATCGTCAGGTGGTAGACCGACAGGTGCGGCGGCTGCAGCGCCAGCGCGGTGCGCAGATCCTCGGCGGCTTCGGCGAGCGTCTGGCCGGGCAGGGCGTACATCAGGTCGAGGTTGAAGGTGTCGAAGGCTTGCGCGGCTTCTTCGGCCGCCGCGAGTGCCTGCCCACGGTTGTGGACGCGGCCGAGCGCCCGCAGCTTGTCGTCATCGAAACTCTGCACGCCGATCGACAGCCGCGTCACCCCGGCGTGGCGGAAGGCGCGGAAACGTTCGCGCTCGAAGGTGCCGGGATTGGCCTCCAGCGTCACCTCGCAGCCCGGTGCCAGCGGCATCAGCGCCCGCACGTCGCTCAGCAGCCGCTCGATGCCTTCGGGCGAGAACAGGCTGGGCGTGCCGCCGCCGATGAAGATCGACTGCACGCTGCGGCCCCAGACCAGCGGCAGTGCGGCCTCCAGGTCGGCGCGCAGGGCGTCCAGATACGCCGCTTCCGGATGCCCGCCGCTGGCGGCCTCGTGCGAGTTGAAGTCACAGTACGGGCACTTGCGCAGGCACCACGGCAGGTGGATGTACAGCCCCAGCGGCGGCGGTGCGCCGAGCTGCAGCGTGCCGGGGCGCAGGTAGCGCGCCACCACGTCGGCGCCATTGGCGGCGACCGAGGTGTCCGCGGCGGCCTGGGCCGGCTGGATCGGGATGAATTCAGCCAAGCTGCCACACCCCGCGCAGCAGCGTCAGCATCTGCACACAGGCCAGCGCGCGGTGGCTCTGCGCGTTCTTGACCTCGGCGGGCATCTCGGCGGCGGTCAGTCCCTGCGCCGGCACGAACATCAGCGGGTCGTAGCCGAAGCCACCCGCGCCGCGCCGCTCGGCCAGGATCTCGCCCTCCCAGCGCCCGAAGGCGATCAGCGGCTCGGGATCGTCCGCCGAGCGCACAGCCACCAGCGCGCAGACGAAGCGGGCGCGGCGGGTGGCGGCGCCGTTCCCTGCGGCTGTGGCCAGTGCGGCGAGCAGCTTGCGGTTGTTGGCGTCGTCCTGCAGCGCGCGCTGCGCTTCGCGGTCGATTCCTGCGGGGAACGCGACCGCTGCATAGACGGCCGACTGCACACCCGGCGCGCCGCCCAGTGCGTCCACACACAGCCCCGAGTCGTCCGAAATCGCCGGCAGGCCGCTGGCGGCCGCGGCGTGGCGTGCCTTGGCGAGCGCGTTTTCGATGAAGGTGTGGTGCGGCTCTTCGGCTTCCGGGATGCCGAGCGAGCCTTGCGTGACCAGCTCGACCGACACCGGCTGCAGCAGCGCACCGAGTTCCTTCAGCTTCTTGGCGTTGTTGGACGCCAGCACCAGACGGTGCCGCAGCAGGCTCGCCATCGCCTCAGCCCCCGATCGGCGCGGCCAGCGCCTGACGCTGCAGGGCAACCAGTTCGCGGATGCCCTTGTCCGCCAGACCGATCAGCGTGTCCATCTCGGCGCGGCTGAACGGCGTGCCCTCGGCTGTGCCCTGCACTTCGACAAAGCCGCCGGAGCCGGTCATCACGACGTTCATGTCGGTGTCGCACGCCGAGTCCTCGACGTATTCCAGGTCCAGCAACGCCGCGCCATCCAGCAGCCCGACCGAAATGGCGGCGACGTGGTCGCGGATCGGCATTTCGGTGATCAGACCTTGCGCCAGCAGCGTGGCCACGGCGTCCTGGGCGGCGACGAACGCGCCGGTGATGGCGGCGGTGCGGGTGCCGCCGTCGGCCTGCAGCACGTCGCAGTCGATCGTGATCGTGCGCTCGCCCAGTTTCTTCAGGTCGAACACGCTGCGCAGCGAGCGGCCGATCAGGCGCTGGATCTCCTGCGTGCGGCCGGTCTGCTTGCCCTTGGCGGCTTCGCGGGCGCTGCGGGTGTGGGTGGCGCGGGGCAGCATGCCGTATTCGGCGGTGACCCAGCCTTCGCCCGAGCCTTTCTTGTGCGGCGGCACGCGCGCTTCGACCGACGCGGTACACAGCACCTTGGTGTCCCCGAAGGCGATCAGCACCGAGCCTTCGGCGTGCTTCGTGTAGCCACGGGTGATCTGGACAGGGCGCAGGGCGTCGGGGGCACGGTCGTTCGGGCGGATGGTGGTCATGGGCAGGAATCAGGGATCAGGGGAAAGGGATTCAGCCGCTTCAGCCGCGCTTCTGGGCGCTGCGCTTGATGGCTTCGTTGATCTCGCGGATCGAGCGTTCGATCTCGGCTTCGTCGAGCAGGTCGTCGGGGTTGCCTACACCGGCGCCGGCCTGGATGGTGGACGCGAACACGTCGTCGCCGAGCGCGTCGGTCTCGATGCCGGTGAGGGTCTCGTCGTCCTCGGCGGACTCCCACTCGACGGCGATCACGGTGACGTTGTCGCTCTTCTCGCCGGCGATGCGCAGGGCGCGCTCCACCAGATCGGGTGCGGCCTCTGTGATGGTGCCGCCGGCGAGGATGCGGGTGATGGTGTCGTCATCGAGCGCGCCCCACAGCCCGTCCGAGCACAGCAGCAGCTTGTCACCCGACTGCAGCGTCACGGGCCCAACCAGATCGACCACCGGCTTGCCCGGACTGCCCAGGCAGGTGAACAGCACGTTGCGGTTGACCTTGTCGCCCAGCGGCACGACGCCGTTCAGGGACTCCTGCAGCTCGGAGTAGGAGTGGTCGCGGGTGCGCGCTTGCAGCCGTCCACCGCGCACGAGGTAGAGCCGCGAGTCACCGCAGTGCGCCCAGTACGCCTCGCGGCCTTGCAGGATGCAGGCGACGATGGTCGTGCGCGGCGTGTCGAGCAGGGCGTGCTCGGTGGCGTAGCGGATGAGCGCGTGGTGGCCGGCCAGGATGGATTCGGTCAGGAAGCGGCGTGGCTCGCGGATGGTCGGCTTGGCGTCGCGCTGGAACATGCCGGCCATGGTCTGCAGCGACATCTGCGAGGCGACTTCGCCCTCGGGGTGGCCTCCCATGCCATCGGCGAGCGCGAACAGGCCGGAGTCGCGGGTGCGGGCGATCAGCTTGTCGCCACGCACGAGGTACAGGCGTGAATCACCGCAGTGCGCCCAGTACGCGGCATTGCCTTGCAGCAGGCAGGCCACGATGGTGGTGCGCGGGGTGTCGATCAGCGCC
>JBEEMX010000310.1:0-4908 GCA_041192465.1 Pseudomonadota bacterium
GAGCTTCTTCTTCCTCGCCGACTACCACGCGCTGATCAAGTGCGACGACCCGGCGCGCATCGAGCGTTCGCGGCTGGAGCTGGCCGCGACGTGGCTGGCCGCCGGGCTTGATCCCGAGCGCGTCACGCTGTACCGGCAGAGCGACATCCCCGAGATCCCCGAGCTGACCTGGCTGCTGACCTGCGTCACCGCCAAGGGCCAGATGAACCGGGCCCACGCCTACAAGGCCGCCGCGGACGCGAACACGGCTGCGGGCGAGGACACGGACGCCGGCATCACGATGGGCCTGTTCAGCTACCCGATCCTGATGGCCGCCGACATCCTGATGTTCAACGCGCACCAGATCCCGGTCCAGCGCTTCAACCACCTCTACGGCAAAGGCACAGACTTCTTCGTGCTGCCCGAGGCGGTGATCGAGGCCGAGATGGCGCTGCTTCCCGGTCTGGACGGTCGCAAGATGAGCAAGAGCTACGACAACACGGTCCCGCTGTTCGAGGGCGGCTCGAAGGCGCTCAAGGACGCGATCGCCCGCATCGTCACCGACTCGAAACTGCCGGGCGAGCCGAAGGAACCGGAAGGTTCTGCGCTGGTGACGCTGTTCGAGGCGTTTGGCACCCCTGCGCAGAACGCCGCCTTCCGTGCCGAACTGGTCGCTGGGCTGGGCTGGGGCGACGCCAAGCAGCGGCTGTTCGAGCTGATCGACGGTGAACTCGCGCCGATGCGTGCGCGCTATGCCGAGCTGATCGCGCAGCCAGCCGAGCTGGAGGCGATCCTGATGGCCGGTGCCGCCAAGGCCCGCGCCGAAGCGGCGCCGCTGCTGCAGCGGCTGCGCGAGGCGGTGGGCCTGCGGCGGATGGTCGCTGCGCCCGTGGCGGTCGTGGTGACCACGAAGGCGGACAAGGCCGCGCTGGCGGTGTTCAAGCAGTACCGCGAGGCGGACGGGCAGTTCTACTTCAAGCTCGCCGCGGCGGATGGGCGGGTGCTGCTGCAGAGCGTGGCGTTTGCGGGTGGGCGGGATGCGGGCGCGTGGGTCAAGCGGCTGAAGACCGAGGGCGCGGCGGCACTGGCCGAGGCACCAGCGGCCTTGGGCGACGGCGTGGCGGCAGAGGAAGTCGCGCAGGCGCTGGCGGACCTGATCGCCGCGGCGGCCGAAAGCTGATCCGCGGGGCACCATGTCCCGCACCGAACGCCTGCTCGCCCTGCTGCAGCACCTGCGCCGCCACCGCCACCCGGTCAGCGGCGCCACGCTGGCGGCCGACCTCGGCATCAGCCTGCGCACGCTCTACCGCGACATCGCCACGCTGCAGGCCCAGGGCGCCCACCTCGACGGCGCGCCGGGGCTGGGCTACGTGCTGCGCGAGGGTTTCGTGCTGCCGCCGCTGATGTTCTCGGCGGACGAGGTGGAGGCGCTGGTGCTCGGCTCGCGCTGGGTGATCGACCGCGGCGACCAGCGGCTCGGCGCCGCGGCGCGTGATGCGCTGGCCAAGATCGCCGCGGTGCTGCCGCCCGCGCTGCGCCACGAGCTGGACAGCAACGCGCTGCTGGTCGGCCCTGCAGACCCGATCACCACCGGGCAGACCGAGGACCACGGGATCGCCGCCATCCGCCAGGCGATCCGCACCGAGCACAAGCTCCACCTCACCTACCGCGACGCCGCCGGCCGCGACAGCGAACGCACCGTCTGGCCGTTTGCGCTGGGCTTCTTCGACCGGGTGCGGGTGGTGGTGGCGTGGTGCGCGCTGCGCGGGGAGATCCGGCATTTCCGCACCGACCGCATCGTGGCGCTCACCCCGCTGGACGAACGTTATCCCCAACGTCGGCAGGCGCTGCTGAAGGCGTGGCGCGAGCGGGAAGGCATCGCTGCTGACAGGAATTGACACGGCCGCTTCCTACGATGGGTTCACCAACACATTGAACCAACCCCTCCCAGGAGCCGCCATGCAAGACCCGAACTTCCTCCTCCTCTACGTCGCCAACCCGACCGCCAGCACCGCGTTCTACGCCGACCTGCTCGGCAAGCCGCCGGTCGAGGCGTCACCGACGTTCGCGATGTTCGCGCTGTCCTCGGGCGTGATGCTGGGCCTGTGGGCCGCGCACACGGTGGTGCCCGCGGCGACACCGGTTGGCGGGGCGGAGCTGGCCTTCGCGGTCGAGAACGCCGACGCGGTCCACGCCCGACACGCCGCATGGCGCGCCCAGGGCCTGCCGATCCTGCAAGCCCCGACAGCGATGGACTTCGGCCTGACCTTCACGGCCGCCGACCCCGACGGCCACCGCCTGCGGGTGTTCGCGCCTGGCGCGGCCTGAGCGAGCTGCTACGCTGACCGGGTGTCGTGCAACGGTGTGCGACCGAGGAGGAACCCCCATGCCCGCACGCACCGCACGGATTGCCCGCTTCTGGCTGCTGACCGCCGGACTGGCGGCGGCGATGGCATCGCACACCGCCGTCGCCTGGGAGCTGCAAGGCACCAAGGCCATCGTGGCCGTCACCCGCGACCAGCAGCGCCTCACCCTCGGCACCGTGGAGTTCACGCCCCGCCCGGACGGCCGCATCGCCTTCGCGGTCCACATGGACCACAGCAAATTCACCGACCACTTCCTGTCGATGAAGGAGTTCAAGTGCGTCGAAGGCGGCGGCGAGGTGAGCTGCCATGTGCCCTACCCGTATCCGAACCCGGGCACCGTGACGGCCACCGATCTGGGCTGGCTGGAGCACCACCTGCTGTTCCTGTTCAAGCTGCCCAAGGAGTTCGGCGCCAAGCTGTGGAACGGGCTGTACTACAAGCTGGAGCGCACCGACACGGGGTTGGTGGGCAGGCCGCAGTCGATCGACCTGAACCTGATCAGCGCGCCGCCCGCGCAGACCGACAAGCCGCCTTACCGGCCGGCGCTGCGGGAGGACGTGGCGGCGGGGGTGCGGTGGATCGATCGGATTGCGATCGAGTAACACGCCGACCCATCCACACCACCAGCACCACCCCCGCTGCCAGCAACCCGGCGATCCCGCCGAACGCCACCGAGTCCGACCACGTCGCCGCGACGAAGCCGAGGCACAGCGGCGTCGGCAGCCGCAGCGCCCCAGCCACCAGCGAGGCCACGCCCAGCGCATCGGCCGACCGCTGCGGCGCCTGCCGGGCCACCAGCGCGAAGCAGCACGGCACGACACACGCCGTCCCCGCCCCCACCAGCGCGAAACCGAGCACGCTGCCGGTGAATCCCTCCGCCATCGCCACTGCGGCAAAGCCGAGCGCGGCCAGCACCAGCGACACGGTGATGACGCGGTGGTCGTCGAAGCGCCGCCGCAGTCGGTCGCCCAAGCTGCGCACGATCGCCTGACAGCCCGCGAACAGCGCTGCACCCGCACCGGCCAGCGCCGGATTCGGTTGGGCCTGCTGGGCAAGGAACTGGGCGGACCACATCTGCGCGGTGATCTCGGCAGCGATGGTCACGCCCAGCACCACGCCCAGCAGCAGCACCGGCAAGCCAAGGTGGTGCCGCGACGGTGTCGCCGCTGCCAGGCCATCGACAGGCGCCGGCGCCACTGCCGCCCGGGGCGGGATCCGCGTCAGCGCCCACACCACCGGCCCGATCGACAACGCCGCCAGTCCCGCGCAGGCCAGCGTCCCGAACTGGCTCGCCGTCACGCTGCCAGCGATCGCCCCCAGCGCAAACGCGCCAGACGCCGCCGCATGCATGCGGATCAGCACCGGCCGGCCCGCCTCGCGCTCCAGCGCGGTGCCGTCGGTGTTCATTGCCAGGTCGATCGTGCCGGCGGTCAGGCCGAGCGCGAACAGACTGGCCATCAGCCACCACGAGGCGCCCGCAGCAAACAGCGCCACGAAGGTCAGCGCGTGCAGCACCAGCACGCCCCGCATCAGCCGCCGCACCTCGATCCGCCGCAACAGCCGCCCGCCCGCCGTCATCGCGCCGATGTAGGCGGCGCTGTGCAGCGTCAGCGCCAGCCCGAGGCCGGCGGTGTCGAGACCGGTCTGGCGCATCAGCGTGGGGATCGCTCCCGCGAACAGCCCGAGACCGAAGGCGAACGCGAAGAACACGCCTGAGAGAACCCGCCGCGGCGACGGATCAGTCATCCGGCAGCAGGTGCGGATTCCAGACGACTTCCCACAGGTGCCCGTCCGGATCCTGGAAGTAGCCGCCGTAGCCGCCCCAGAAGGTGTCCTGCGCCGGCTTGACGATCACCGCGCCGGCAGCGGCGGCCTTGGCCATCACCGCATCGGCCTCCTCGCGCGAACGCACGTTGTGGCCGAGGGACAGCTCGGTGGCGCTCGGCGGCTGCAGCGGCAGGCCGGTGTCGTGGGCCAGGCTGCGGCGCGGCCACAGCGCCAGCTTGAGGCCGGGCTGCAGGTCGATGAAGACCACCGCGCCGTGTTCGAACTCGGTGCCGAAGATGCCGGGTGTCGCGAAGCCCAGGCCGTCGCGGTAGAAACGCAGCGCGCGGTCGAGGTCATCGACGGCCAGCGTGAGGACAGTGATGCGGGGCTTCATGGTGTGCGGGTGCTCCGGATGCCGTCGTCAAAGTAGGCACGGGTGTTGATGTGGACCGCGTCGCTGGCGAGCAGCGCGTCCACCGGCCACCATTGCAACGCGCTGTGCTGGCTGTCGAGCGAGCGCACCGAGCCCTCGCCCACCGTCACGGCGTAGGCGAGCACGACGTAGTGGGTCGTCACGTCCTCGGTGCCGGAGAAGTTGTCGGGGTAGAGGTGCTCGAACACGCCCAGCGGCCGCGCGGCGGCGACCTCGTCCGGCTGGAAGCCGAGTTCGGCCGCGGCGATGCGGCGCAGCGCGTCGGCCACGCGCTCGTCCTTGAGGATGCGCCCGCCGGGGACGAACCAGGTGCCCTGCGCCGGGCGGTTCTGGCGCAGGCCCAGCAGCACCTCGCCGCGCGCG
>JBEEMX010000311.1:0-4699 GCA_041192465.1 Pseudomonadota bacterium
CCAGCGGCCCGATCACGCTGCGGAAGGCCCCGCCGGTGAACTTGTCGATCCACGCGGTGACGGGGGCGAGCATCGGCGTGTTCAGCAGGAACTGCCGCACCCCCTCGACAGCAGGATCCCAGAAGAACCACGCCAGCCCGAAGGCCAGCCCGCCCAGCAGCAACACCGGCAGCAGCGACAGGAGAATCACGCGTGGCAGCAGGCAGTAGCCCAGTGCGCGCCAGAAAGCATCAAGGACTTTGGACATGGGCGCCAGCATAGCGACTTGGCGCCCGCCGCGCTGATGCCCCGGCTCAGGCCCGCCCGACCAGCCGCAGCAAGCCCAGCCGCTGCTGCGCCCAGAACCCGCGCCCGTAGTCGCGCCCGCCCTCCTCAGGGAGCTGGTCGCGGATGCCGGTCGCCGTGTCACCGGGCCTGCCCTCGAAGCGCGCGGTGCTGAACAGCACATCCCACACCGGCAGCAGCACCGCGAAGTTGTGCCCGCCCAGCGTGCCCTTGCCGTTCGACTCGTGGCCGAGGCCCAGGCTGTGGTGGAGGCGGTGGAAGTGCGGGCTGACCAGCAGCCGCTCCCCCAGCCAGCCGAAGCGCAGCCGCACATTGGCGTGCGAGAGGTTCTCGACGAGCTGCGACAGCGCCACCACCGCCACGAACTGCCCCGGCGCCACCCCGATTGCGTGGCCGAGCTGCACCAGCACCAGATCGACGACCACCGAGTCGAGCAGGTGGTTGCGGTTGTCGGTCCACATCGTCATCTGGCGCTGGCTGTGGTGCAGCGCGTGCAGCGCCCACCACCAGTCGAACTGGTGCTGGGCACGGTGGATGAGGTAGTTGGCGAAATCGAACACCACGAGGTAGAAGACAAAAGCCGCCAGCGCCGTGTCGCTCACCCCCGGCCACAGCGGCGCGACCAGCGTGTCGAGCTGCCAGCCCGTGACACCCTGCACCGCCAGCCAGCCGCGCAGGCTGTCCCACAGCGGATCCAGCGCGAAGAACAGCGCCACCCGGAACAGCCCGAGCCGATGGATCAGCGTGTAGAGCACGTCCACCCGCACGGCGGCCCGATCCGTCAGCGGCTCTGCCGGCCGCCAGCGTTGCAGCGGCCCGATCACCGCCAGCATCACCGCGATCTGCAGCAACCCGACCAGCAGCCAGCCGGTGGCATCGAAGGCGTCCTCCAGGATCGAACCACCGCCGAGCGCGAACACGACCGGCTGCACGGCGGTTTCGTACAGCCACTGCTGGGCCAGCCCGAAGGCGTCGAGGAGCGTGTCGATCATGGTCGGGTCGGCGTGGTGCGCAGGGTGTCGCGGTAGGCGGGGTGCTCGGCCAGCGTGGCGAAGCAGTGGCCGCGCTGCTTCAGGCCGGCGAGCAGCGGCTCCAGCACGGCCGGCGCCCACGGATCTTGCCGCGACCAGATGCCCAGGTGCGCCAGCAGGATGTCACCGGGGCGGATGTCGCGCAACGCCTTGGCCAGCAGCGCGGCGTTGGGGAATTTCTCGCTGGACAGCTCGTCGCCGAGAAAGCCCGCCGGACTCCACGGCACATGCGCCCAGCCGCAGCGCGCAGCCGCCGCCAGCAGCGCGGGCGAGGTCTTGCCGCCGGGGGCGCGGAACAGCGGGGCCATGCGCTGGCCGGTCATCTCGGTGAAGCGGGTGGCCGGGCGTTGCAGCTCCGCGCAGTAGGCGGCGGCGTCCATCGGCACCGTCCGATTCGCCTGCGGGCCGAAGGTCGGGCGCATGTCGAAGCCGCTGTCGGCCCGGTCAGCGCGGTCGGCACGCCAGTAGACGTGGTCGAAGGTGTGCGAGCCGAAGAGGTGCCCCTCGGCCGCCCGCGCCTTCCACCACGGTGCCCACTGCGCATCGAGGCTGCTGCCGTCGGTCAGCGTCCGCTCGTTGGCCAGGAAAAACGTCGCCTTGACCTGCTGGCGCGCCAAGACCTCGGCCACCAGCGGCGCCACGCCCATGTGGCCGGTGTCGAAGGTCAGGAACAGCGGCTTGTCACAGGGAGCCGACTGCGCGCCGCTGGCGGCCAGCACCAGTGCAGCCGCCACCAGACCTGGCGCGATCGGGAGCTTCATCACGTCGTCACAGCCGCCCGGCGTGCTCCAGCGTCCACACGCCGTGCGGCGACTTGCCGACATTGACCTGCCGGACCACCTTCTTCTGCTCGGTGTCGATCACCGTCAGCTTGCCGGCCCAGCGCGAGGCGACATAGAGGAGCTTGCGGTCGGGCGAGAGGTCCATGCAGTCCGGGCCGCTCGGCGCGGGGTAGGTGTCCACCACGGCGAGCGTCTGGATGTCGATGCGGCTGATGGTGTTGGCCACGCGGTTGCTGACCAGCACATGCCGCTGGTCGCCCCAGGCGCGGAAGGCGTGGGCGCCGGCACCGGTCGGGATGCGCTTGATCAGCTTGGGCGGGTTGACGCTCACGTCATACGCCTCGACCACCTCGTCGCCCGTCAGACCGACCAGCAGCGTCTTGTCGTCCGCGCTCAGGAACACGTCGGCGGGCATCTTGCCGGACGGCACGGTCCAGCGCGTGGTCTGGGTGGCCAGGTCGATGGCGGTGATCTGGTTGTCGTCCTGCACGCTGGCGTAGACCACGCTGGACTTGGTGTCGATGATGACGTGGCTGGGGGTCTTGCCGGTGGACAGGCGCTTGGCCAGGGCCAGCTCGAACCCACCCGTGGCCGGACGCGTGACGCGGTAGAGGTCGATGTGGTTGAGCCGGTTGGCCGCCGTGACGAACCACTTCATGTCAGGCGAGAACCGCAACTGGTACGGGTCGATGATGTCCGTCATCGTGCGCTGGATCTGGCCGGTGCGCGGATCGACCAGCGTGATCGTGTTGCCGACCGCGTTGGCGATCAGCAGCGACTTTTCGTCCGGCGAGAGGTAGAGGTGGTGCGGCTCCTTGCCCGTGGGCAGGCGGCGCAGCTCGGTCAGGCTCACCGGGTCGATCACGCTGACGGTGGCGTCCAGCGAGTTGAGCACAAAGATCGGTGGACGGGCCACCCCGGCAGGGGCGGAGACTGCCGGCGCCGGCCCCGGCGCACTGGCGGCCGGTGCAGCGGCCTGTGCGTGCAGGGCACCAGTGGACGCCAGCAGCACGGCGAGGAGCGGGGAAAAGCGGCAGCAGCGCGAGGTCATGCGGGAGGGAAATCCTGAAAGCGGTGCGGCAGTGTACTGGGGGCACCGCAATCCCCCGGTGCCGATTCAGGCCACGCCATTGGCCTTGAACCACGCCACGCAGCGCGTCCAGCCATCTTGCGCGGCAGCCGGGCGGTAGCTGGGGCGGTAGTCGGCGTGGAAGGCGTGCGGCGCGTCCGGGTAGACGACGAACTCGGAACGCTGCGCCGCCACGCTGCCAGCGGCGAGCGCGGTCTTCATCTTCTCGACCGTGTCCAGCGGAATGCCGCCGTCCTGGCCGCCGTAGAGGCCGAGCACCGCGCCCTTGAGTTCACCCACCAGCTCGACCGGGTGCCGCGGCGTCAGCGCCGTCGCGTTGCCGACCAGGCGGCCATACCACGCCACGCCGGCCTTGACCTGCGGGTTGTGCGCGGCATAGAGCCAGGTGATGCGTCCGCCCCAGCAGAAACCGGTGACAGCCAGCCGCGCCGGGTCACCGCCGTTTTTGGCCGCCCAGGCGACCGTGGCGTCGAGGTCGCCCATGACCTGTGCATCCGGTACCTTGCCGATGACCTCGCTCATCAGCTTGGCCATCTCGCCGTAGCTGCCCGCGTCGCCCTGGCGCACGAACAGCTCCGGCGCGATGGCCAGATAGCCCTGCCGCGCGAACCGCTTGGCGACATCGGCGATGTGCTCGTGGACACCGAAGATCTCGCTGAGCACCAGCACCACCGGCAGATTCTTGCCCCCCGCCGGCGCGGCACGGTACGCGGGCATCTTGAAACCGGCCACGTCGATCGTCACCTCGCCGACCGTCAACCCGTCCGACGGCGTGTTGATGACGTTCTGCGCCACCACGGGCAGCACAGCCGCCGCGAAGCCGCTGCCGATGGCGGTCTGGACGAAGCTGCGGCGGGTGAAGTCGTGGCTCGGTGCGAGGCTGTCGAACTCGGCTTGGTTGACGGGGTCGGCGGGGTGGGTCATGGGCGGTCTCCTGGTCGATCGGGGTGAACGCACATTCTCTAGGAATGCCGCACACCCGGTCGCCTGTCACAAACCCGCGGCTCAGGCATGGACAATGGCGCCATGCCTGCCCAGACCGTTGCCCCCAGCCTTCCCAGCGCCTCCGCCCCCGCCGGCCCGTCGTGGCGCGGCGTGCTCGCGTCGATCGACATTGGCTCGAACAGCTTCCGGCTCGAAATCGGCCAGATCACCCGAGGGGGCCGCTACCGCCGGCTCGACTACCTGAAAGACACCGTGCGCCTGGGCGCCGGGCTGGAGACGAACGGGGTGCTGAGCGAAGAGGCGGCGCTGCGCGGGCTGGCCTGCCTGACGCGGTTCCGCACCCGGCTGGCCGGCATCCCCGCGAAGCAGTTGCGGGCCGTCGCCACCCAGACGCTGCGCGAGGCCACCAACCGCAACGCCTTCCTGGCGCGGGCCGGCGAGGCGCTCGGCCACCCGGTCGAGGTGATCTCCGGCCGCGAGGAGGCCCGGCTGATCTACAAGGGGGTGGCGCGGCTGCAGCCTTCCGAGCAACCGCGGCTGGTCGTGGACATCGGCGGGCGCTCGAC
>JBEEMX010000312.1:0-8816 GCA_041192465.1 Pseudomonadota bacterium
TCGAGTTCCTTGTCGGTGGGCTTGCCACCGCTGCGGTTCTCCAGCGTGTTCACGTGGGTGAACAGTTCCTTCTCGAAGTTGAAGAGGAACAGCCGCACCCGTGCGCGCGCCACCGGGTCACCCGGCATGAGCTGCGGATGCGGGAAACGCTCGTCGATGTACTCGTTGATGATGTGCGATTCGTACAGGATGAGTTCGCGCTCGACGAGGATGGGCACCTCGTTGTACGGATTCATCAGCGCGATGTCTTCCGGCTTCGCGTACAGATCGACGTCGCGGATCTCGAAGTCCATGCCCTTTTCGAACAGGACGAAACGGCAGCGATGCGAGTAGGGGCAGGTCGTCCCGGAGTAAAGCACCATCATGGCTGGGATCGCTCCTTGGCGTATCAGGGAGAGAGACCACAGGACAACCCCGTGATCCGGTCTCGAAAAAAGAAAATCGCGCAGAGGCGTTTCAGCACCTCTGCGCGGCAGACGCCGGCCCCGTGACGGGCACGGCGTCAGGACATCACTTGATGTCCTTCCAGAACGCAGCGTTCAGGCGCCACGCGATCACGGTGAACAGACCCAGGAACAGCAGCACCCAGACACCGAGCTTGGTGCGGTAGTTCTGCGCCGGCTCGCCCATCCATTGCAGGTAGGCGACCAGATCGCCCATGGCGCTGTCGTAGTCCGTCGCCGAGAGTTGCCCGGGCTTGATCTGCTCGAAGTTCTTGAAGACGTGGGTCTTCTTGGCGTGGTCGTGCGGATCGCTGATTTCCTCGAACACCGCGCGGCGCTCGCCCTGCAGCTCCCACAGCACGTGCGGCATCGCCACCAGCGGGAAGGCCAGGTTGTTCCAGCCGGTCGCCTTGGTCTCGTCGCGGTAGTAGGTGCGCAGGTAGGTGTAGAGGTAATCCGCACCCGAACCTTCGGCACCCGCACGCGAGCGGGCGATCACGGTCAGGTCCGGCGGTGCCGCACCCAGCCAGTCCTTGGCTTGGCGCGGATCAATCGCAACCGCCATGGTGTCACCGACCTTGTCGGTGGCAAACATCAGGTTGGCCTTGATCTGCTCTTCGGTCAGTCCGATGTCGCGCAGGCGGTTGTAGCGCATGTACGCCGCGGAGTGGCAATTCAGGCAGTAGTTGACGAACAGCTTGGCACCGCGTTGCAGCGCCGTCGTGTCGGTCAGCTTCTCGACCGGGAACTTGTCCCAGGCGATGCCACCGGTGTTGGCCTGTGCGGGTGCGAGCACGGCCAGACAGGCCGATGCCGCAACGAGCAGGGAAGCAATGAACTTTTTCATGGTTGTCGGGGCTCCGTGTCCGTGGGCAGGCATCAGTGCGGCTGGAAAGTCACGCGGTCGGGGACCGGCTTGAACTTGCCCAGTTGCGTCCACCACGGCATCAACAGGAAGAAGCCGAAATAGAACAGCGTGCCGACCTGCGCGATCAGGGTGCCGACGAACGACGGCGGCTGGATGCCGAGGTAGCCCAGCACGATGAAGAAGACGACAAAGACCGCGTACAGGTACTTGTGCCAGTCGGGACGGTAGCGGATCGACTTGGCGTGGCTCTTGTCCAGCCAGGGCAGGAAGAACAGGATGATCACGGCACCGCCCATCACGACCACGCCCCAGAACTTGGCGTCGAAGGTCTTGAGCAGCACTGCAGCCACCACCGCCGCCACCAGCACGGCAATCTTGGCCTTGCCCGGCACCAGACCCTTCAGCACCGCCAGCACCGCCGACAGGCCGATGATCACGCACAGCACGTTGACGAGGTCGTCGGTCGTGGCGCGCAGCATCGAATAGAACGGCGTGAAGTACCAGACCGGGGCAATGTGGGCCGGAGTCTTGAACGGGTCGGCCGGGATGAAGTTGTTGTACTCCAGGAAGTAGCCACCCAGTTCCGGCGCGAAGAAGATGATCGCGGTGAACACCATCAGGAACACGGTCACGCCCAGCAGGTCATGCACCGAGTAGTACGGATGGAAGGGGATGCCGTCGAGCGGGTGACCGGTCTTCGGATCCTTCTTGGCCTTGATCTCGACGCCGTCGGGGTTGTTCGACCCCACTTCGTGCAGCGCGATGATGTGCGCGACCACCAGACCCAGCAGCACCAGCGGCACGGCGATGACGTGGAAGCTGAAGAAGCGGTTCAGGGTCGCGTCGCCGACGACATAGTCGCCGCGGATCAGCAGCGCCAGGTCCGGACCAATGAAGGGCACGGCGGCGAACAGGTTCACGATCACCTGCGCGCCCCAGTAGGACATCTGGCCCCAGGGGAGCAGGTAGCCCATGAACGCTTCGGCCATCAGGCACAGGAAGATCGCGCAGCCGAACACCCAGACCAGCTCGCGCGGCTTGCGGTACGAACCATACAGCAGGCCACGGAACATGTGCATGTACACGACGACGAAGAACGCGGAGGCACCCGTCGAGTGCATGTAGCGGATCAGCCAGCCCCAGGGCACATCGCGCATGATGTACTCGACCGAAGCGAACGCCAGCGCGGCGTCGGGCTTGTAGTGCATCACCAGGAAGATCCCGGTGACGATCTGGATCACCAGCACCAGCAGTGCCAGCGAGCCGAAGAAATACCAGAAATTGAAGTTCTTCGGCGCGTAGTACTCGGAGAGATGCTCCTTGTACAGCTTGGACGCCGGGAACCGGTTATCGACCCACGTCAGCAGCTTGACGGCTGCGGGGGCGTTGGCGGGTGCCTCTTTGAATTCAGCCATGGTTGGACCTCAGTTCCTTCAAGCCTTCTTGTCTTCACCAATGAGCAGCTTGGTGTCGGACAGGTACATGTGGGGCGGGACTTCGAGGTTGTCCGGCGCGGGCTTGTTCTTGTAGACACGGCCGGCCAGATCGAAAGTCGAGCCGTGGCAGGGGCACAGGAAACCGCCCTTCCAGTCGTCCGGCAGCGAAGGCTGCGGGCCGGACTGGAACTTGTCCGACGGCGAGCAACCCAGGTGCGAGCAGATGCCCACGACCACCAGATACTCGGGCTTGATCGAGCGGCCGGCATTCTTGGCGTACTCGGGCATCGTGAATGCCTTGCGCTCCGAATTCGGATCGGCCATCTGTGCATCGAGCGTCTTGATGGCGTCGAGCTGTTCGGGGGTGCGGCGCACGATCCAGACGGGCTTGCCACGCCATTCGGCCGTGAGTTTCTCGCCTGGCTTGATGCCGCTGATGTCGACTTCCACGGCGGCACCGGCGGCCTTGGCGCGCTCGGAGGGGGTGAAGGTGCTGACGAAGGGCACGGCAGTCGCTAAACCGCCGACAGCGCCGGCGCAGCCCGACGCGATCAGCCACGTCCGCTTGGCCTGGTCGACTTGCTGGTCACTCATGTGATTCCTCGGGAAAAGAAGGTCCGGTCTGAGATGGGGACAACCCCTGATTCTAGCCCAGCACCACAACGGTTCTCCACATCTGGCAACATGCGCCCCCTCTGTAGGCGCGCTCAAGCTGGGGCAAAAACAACACGCCGGGACCGCATGAATCCGACTTGACAGATAACTTACGGCGGTAATACTTCACAGCAGCGTAACGGCATGTTGTCAGACGCTTCATCAGAAAATAGGAGAAAACCCATGAGCATGGCCAGTGAGTTCAAGGAATTTGCCCTCAAGGGCAACGTGATGGACCTCGCCGTCGGCGTGATCATCGGCGGCGCCTTCGGCAAGATCGTCGATTCGCTGATCGGCGACATCGTCATGCCGATCGTCGGCAAGGTCTTCGGTGGCATGGACTTCAGCAACCAGTTCATCGCGCTGAACGGCCAGACGGCCACCACGCTGGTCGAAGCGAAGAAGGCCGGCGCAGTACTGGCCTACGGCAACTTCATCACCATCGCCATCAACTTCCTGATCCTCGCCTTCATCATCTTCATGATGGTCAAGACGATGAACCGCATGAAGCGCGAAGCGCCTGCTGCACCGCCGGCACCGCCCGCCCCGCCGGCCGAAGACGTCGTGCTGCTGCGCGAGATCCGCGACGCGCTCAAGCGTTGAGTTGAGCCAGCCGGCGGTACAGCGTGCGCTCGCTCCAGCCAAGATGCTGCGCCAGCGCACGCCGTGAGCCGGCGAACTCGGCCAGAAGCCGCTCCAGCCGCGGCAGGTCCGGCTCGGACTCGCCGCGGCCAGCCAGCCTCGCCGCACCGGGCCGCGCCGGACCCGACAGCCGCGCCTCGGCAAACAGCCGCGCCCGGTCCAGCACATTACGCAACTCCCGGATATTGCCGGGCCAATCGTGCGCCATCAGCCGCGCCATGGCCTGTGGGTCCACCGTGACCGGCGGCAAGGGCGGTGACAGGGCGGCACCGCGCCGCAGGATCGAATCGACCAGCACGGGAATGTCCGTCAGCCGCTCGCGCAACGGCGGCAGGTGGATCGGAAATGCGCTGATCCGGTAGTACAGATCCTGCCGGAACAGGCGGTCCGCCACCATCTGCTGCAGCGGCTGGTGCGTGGCGGCCACCAGCCGGAAATCGGCCTGCTGCGTTTCGGGGCTACCCACCCGCCGGAAAGTCCCTGACTCGATCAGGCGCAGCAGCTTGACCTGCATCGCCAGCGGCACGTCCCCCATCTCGTCCAGGAAGAGCGTGCCGCCCTGTGCCGTCTCGACCAGCCCCTTCTTGCGCTGGTGTGCCCCCGTGAAGGCGCCCTTCTCGTAGCCGAACAGCTCGCTCTCGAACAGCGTCTCCGTCAGCCCCGAGCAGTCCACCGCCACGAACGGCCCGCGTACACGCGCACTCGACTCGTGGACCGCACGGGCGAACAGCTCCTTGCCCGTGCCCGACTCGCCCAGCAGCAGCACCGGCAGCATCGAAGGCGCCACCCGCTGCAGCGCGGTCAACGCCACCCCGAACGCCGGCGACCGCCCGACCAGCCCGTCCGCGCTGGGCTGGGCGGAGGCGCTGCGCACGGTGGTCAGCCGCTCCACGTAGGCGACGATGCGCTGCTCGGCGTCGAAGATCGGGCGCAGCTCCACGTCCACATGCTCCGGCCCGCGGGGGGTGTGGTGGACGTGGAGCACCCGGTCGGGGCCGCGGGACTCCAGCGCCTTGGCCATGGGGCAGTGCTCGCCAGCCTGGTCGCAGGGCACGTCGTAGTGGTGCGAGACCTGGAAGCACTTGTGGCCGACGTAGGGCCGGTCGAGGGTGCCGAACTGCCGCTGGTAGGCGGTGTTGGCGGCCAGGATGTGGTAGCCGGGATCGAGCACCATCATCGGTTGCGGCTCATGCTCGATGAACGACAGCAAGGCGTGCAGGTTGGTCGTGGACAGGGACATGGCACACAGGGGGATGGTGGTGGAATGGCAGACTGCCTGGCAGTGCATCGGACTGCCAACACTGCCAGAAACCCCGATTGTGGCAGTACTCATCGGGCGATTGCCCCGGCGCCAGCCCTGAGCATGGCATGGCATGTCTCTTGATAGACCACCACCCTACCCGACCTCGGACGCCGCGCGCCGCACGCCATGACCCACCCCACTTCCCTGCAGATCGAAGGCCACTTCGACCCCGCCACCTCGACGGTGAGCTACCTCGTGCTGGACACCGCCACGCGCCGCTGCGCCCTGATCGACAGCGTGCTCGACTACGACCCCAAGTCCGGCCGCACCCGCACCACGCAGGCCGACCGGCTGATCGCCCGCGTGAAGGCACTTGGCGCCACCGTGGCCTGGATCCTCGAAACCCACGTCCACGCCGACCACCTCTCGGCCGCACCCTACCTGCGCCAGCAGCTCGGCGGGCGCATCGGCATCGGCCAGCACATCACCACCGTGCAGCGGGTCTTCGGCACGCTGTTCAACGCCGGCGCCGAGTTCGCCCGCGACGGCAGCCAGTTCGACCACCTGCTGGCCGATGGCGAGACCCTGGCCCTTGGCGGGCTGCAGTTCCAGGCCCTGCACACCCCCGGCCACACCCCCGCCTGCATGACCTACGTCTTCCGCGACACGGACAGCGGCCACACCGCCGCCTTCGTCGGCGACACGCTGTTCATGCCCGACTACGGCACGGCGCGCTGCGACTTCCCCGGCGGCGATGCGCGCACGCTGTACCGGTCGATCCAGCGGGTGCTCAGCCTGCCGCCCGAGACGCGGCTGTACATGTGCCACGACTACCAGCCGGGCGGGCGGGCCGTGGCGTTCGTCTCGACCGTGGCCGAAGCGCGGGCCGCCAACGTCCATGTGCGCGACGGCATCAGCGAAGACGACTTCGTGGCCATGCGCCATGCCCGCGACGCGACGCTCGACATGCCCACGCTGATCCTGCCGTCGGTGCAGATCAACATGCGCGCCGGCCAGTTTCCGCCAGCCGAGGACAACGGCACCCGCTACATCAAGATCCCGCTGAACGCCCTCTGACCCACCTCGGAGCGCCCCTGATCGCCCGCCAACACCAAGAACCAAGAGACAAGCCATGACCCACCCCGCCTCCCGCCCGCACAACAGCCGCAAGGCCCCCGTCCAGGTGGACGAATCCAGCCACGCGGTGGTGATCGTCGGCGGGGGCGCGGCCGGCATTGCCGTGGCCGCCAGCCTGCTGGCGCGCCAATCGGGGCTGGACATCGCCATCATCGACCCGGCCGACACCCACTATTACCAGCCCGGCTGGACCATGGTGGGCGCGGGCATCTTCGACCCGCGCAGCACCGCCCGCCCGATGGCCGCGGTCCTGCCCCGCGGCGTGCAGTCGATCAAGGCGTCCGTCGCGGGCTTCGAGCCGGCGCGCAACGCCGTCCTCCTCGACAACGGCCGCGTGGTCAAGTACCAGCAACTGGTGGTCTGCCCCGGCCTCAAGCTCGACTGGCAGGGCATCGAGGGACTGGCCGAATCGCTGGGCCGCCACGGCGTGACCTCGAACTACCGCTTCGACCTGGCGCCCTACACCTGGGAGCAGGTGCAAAAACTGCGCGGCGGCCGGGCCGTGTTCACGCAGCCGCCGATGCCGATCAAGTGCGCCGGGGCGCCGCAGAAGGCGATGTACCTCTCGGCCGACCACTGGCGCCGCACAGGGGTGCTCAAGGACATCCAGATCGAGTTCTGCAATGCCGGGGCAGTGCTGTTCGGCGTGGCGGACTACGTGCCGGCGCTGATGGAATACATCAAGGCTTACGGTGTCGCCCTGGACTTCGGCCACACGCTGGTGTCGGTCGATGGCCCGGCCCGCCGCGCCACGTTCAGCAAAGCCAACGCCGACGGCACCAAGGAGACGGTGGTGCGCGAATTCGACCTGCTCCACGCCGTGCCGCCGCAGAAAGCGCCCGACTTCCTCCGCAGCAGCCCGCTGGCCGACGCCGCCGGCTGGGTCGAGGTCGATCCGAGCAGCCTGCGCCACAAGCGATACGAGAACATCTTCGGGCTGGGCGACGCCGGCAACACCACCAATGCCAAGACCGCTGCCGCCGCCCGCAAGCAGGCCCCCGTCGTGGCCCACAACCTGCTCGTGGCGCTGGGCAAGCGCAAGGGGGCGGCGCAGTACGACGGCTACGGCTCCTGCCCGCTGACGGTGGAGCGCGGCAAGATCGTGCTGGCCGAGTTCACCTACGGCGGCAAGGTCAAGCCGAGCTTCCCGCAGTGGCTGATCGACGGCACGCAGCCGTCCCGCCTTGCCTGGTACCTGAAGGAGCGCATCCTGCCGCCGCTGTACTGGCAGGCCATGCTCAAGGGCCGCGAGTGGCTGGCCGAGCCGGAACTGGTCGGATGAGTCGGATGCGTCGGATGATTTCACTGCCCCGCCTGCCCCTGCTCGACTGGGGCCGCCAGTACGACCGCGACACGCTGGTCAGCGACCTCGTGGCGGCGCTGATCGTCACCGTGATGCTGATCCCGCAGAGCCTGGCCTACGCGCTGCTGGCCGGCCTGCCCGCCGAGGTCGGGCTGTACGCCAGCGTCGCGCCGCTCCTGCTGTACGCCGTGTTCGGCAGCAGCCGGGTGCTGGCGGTCGGGCCGGTGGCGGTGGTCTCGCTGATGACGGCCGCCGCCATCGGCGAACACGCCGCCGCCGGTTCGGCCGCCTACTGGGCGCAGGCGATCACGCTGGCCTTCCTGTCGGGCGGGATGCTGCTGCTGATGGGGGTGCTGCGGCTGGGCTTCCTGGCCAACTTCCTGAGCCACCCGGTGATCTCGGGTTTCATCTCGGCGTCGGGGCTGATCATCGCCGCCAGCCAGATCAAGACGCTGATGGGCGTGAAGGCCGAGGGGCACAACCTCGTCGCGCTGCTGCTCGCGCTGGTCCGGCAGATCCCCCACACCCACGCCCTGACGCTGGTCATGGGGGTGGCGACCGCGGCGTTCCTGTTCTGGGTGCGCAAGGGACTGAAGCCTCTGCTGACCGGCTGGGGCCTGTCGCCCAAGCTCGCGGACCTGTGCGCCAAGGCCGGGCCGGTCGCGGCGATTGCCGTCACCACGGGCCTGACCTGGGCGCTGGGCTGGCAGGCGCAGGGCGTCAAGATCGTCGGCCACATTCCGCAGGGGCTGCCGCCGCTGACGATGCCGGTGTGGGATGTGGCGCTGTGGCAGTCGCTGTTCATGCCGGCGCTGCTGATCAGCGTGGTCGGGTTCGTCGAGTCGGTGTCGGTCGGCCAGACCCTGGCGGCCAAGCGGCGCCAGCGCATCGACCCGGACCAGGAGCTGGTGGCCCTCGGCGCGAGCAACCTGTCGGCGGCGTTCAGCGGCGGGTTCCCGGTGACGGGCGGGTTCTCGCGCTCGGTGGTGAACTTCGACGCGGGGGCACAGACCCCGGCGGCCGGCGTCTTCACGGCGGTCGGCATCACGCTGGCCTCGCTGCTGCTGACCCCCGCGCTGTACTTCCTGCC
>JBEEMX010000313.1:0-4649 GCA_041192465.1 Pseudomonadota bacterium
CAGGCGCGGGCGCTGGCGCTGCTGGAGCGCGTCGGGCTGGACGCGACCGCCTTCGGCAAGTACCCGCACGAGTTCTCCGGCGGCCAGCGCCAGCGCATCGCCATCGCGCGGGCGCTGACACTGTCGCCGGAGGTGCTGGTGCTCGACGAGGCGGTGTCGGCGCTCGATGTGTCGGTGCAGGCGCAGGTGCTCGCGCTGCTGCGGGCGCTGCAGGACGAACTCGGGCTGGCCTACGTCTTCATCAGCCACGACCTGGCGGTGGTGCGCAGCATGGCCGACGAGGTGCTGGTGATGCAGGACGGCCGCGTGGTCGAGCGCGCCGATGCGCAGACCCTGCTCGCGGCACCACGCGAGGATTACACGCGCCGACTGCTGATGGCGATCCCGCGCGGCTACGTCGCCCCACATGCGCATGCGCATTAGCGATTTCATCACCCCCCTGTTCAAGGGATAGGCAAAGACGCGGTCTTGCGAAGATGCCAGCAACGAATCCCCACGCCCACGTTGCCGAGCACTGCCATGAAACCTCGCTGGATCGACTGGCTCGCAGCCGCTGCCATTGCTTTCACCTTGAGCGCCGGTGCGGCGACGGCCATGGTCGATGACCTGCCGCGGATCGCGCAAAACCGCTGAACGGCATTCCATGCGATACCCGTGAGTACCGACCGTGACCTAGTGCGCACGGCGCCCTTCCGACTTGCAACAGGATGGAAAAACCTGCACCACCTGCGTTTACGCTGGACGCTTGCACTGCCCCATCCGCACTACCCTGCACAAACGGAGACTGCCATGAAGTTTCGCTGGTCCGAATGGCTCACCGCCGCAGCACTCGTCCTCACCTTCAGCGCATTCGCTGGCGCGGAAGCCGCCGAACAGGTGTTGGTCGAAACCGCTGCCCGCTGATTGACACGAACCGTGTACCGTGTCGCGGCGCTGAAGATGACAATCCCGCTGCACCGGTTCATCATCGAATCTTCTCCTGTGACTCCTCCTCAGAGAAGCCTTCGGGACTGAGTTCAGTCTCAAGTCCCAGGGAGGCGGGCGTTCCGGGCTTTTGAGAGCGAGCCCCCGGAGTCGCGTCCCGCCTCCCTTCTTTTTCCCCAACCAGATTCCTTGTCAGACCTGCGCCAGAGCCATGGCCAGATCGGCCCCCACCTGCGCGTTGTGCTTCACCAGCGCGATGTTGGTGACCAGACTGCGGCCCTCCGTCAGTTCCTTGATGCGCGCCAGCAGGAACGGCGTCACCCGCTTGCCACTGACTCCCTGTGCCGCGGCCTCGTCCAGCGCCTGGCGGGTGATGGCCTCGATCTCGACCGGCGGGATCTCGTGCGCCGCCGGCACCGGGTTGCTGAACACCACGCCGCCGCCCAGCCCCAGCGCCCATTTCGTCCGCACAAACCGCGCCTGGTCCGCGGGCGCGTCGATGCGGAAATCGCAGGGCAGACCGCTGTCACGGCTGTAAAAGGCCGCGAACTGCGCCTGCCCGACACCGACCACCGGCACGCCGTGCGTCTCCAGATACTCCAGCGTCAGCGGCAGATCCAGCACCGACTTGGCACCCGCGCAGACCACCACCACCGGCGTGCGCGCCAGTTCCTGCAGATCGGCCGAGATGTCGAAACTCTCCGCCGCACCGCGGTGGACCCCACCGATGCCGCCGGTGACGAACACCTTGATGCCCGCCCGCGCCGCGCAGATCATCGTCGCCGCCACGGTCGTCGCACCCGCCCGGTGCATCGCCACCGCATACGGCAGGTCGCGCCGGCTGAGCTTCATCACGTCCGGGTCGCGGCCGAGCTGTTCAAGCTGCGCGTCCGACAGGCCGATGCAGATCTGCCCGTCCAGCACCGCGATCGTCGCCGGCGTGGCGCCACGGGCGCGGATGATCGCCTCGACCTCGCGGGCAGTCTCGACGTTCTGCGGCCAGGGCATGCCATGGGCGATGATGGTCGATTCGAGGGCGACGATCGGGCGGCCCGCGTCACGCGCGGCCTGCACCTCGGCGGAAAAGCGCATCAGGGGATCGGACATCGGTGTTCCTTGTCAGAGGGAGTCAGGAGGGATCGGAGAGAACTGTTCGGCATTCGGCACGACGGTTTCGGCGCACTGCACCGTCCACGCCGCCCGCGCCAGTGCCTGCACACAGGTGAGCGACCAGCCGTGGTCCGCGACGGCACCGGTCCAGAGTCCGTGGCACAAGCCGGCGGCCAGCGCATCGCCCGCCCCGGTCACATCGACCACCGCCTCGGCAGGCACGACTGGCGCAGCCAGAAACACCAGCGCGCCCGCCACCGAGGTGTGGCACAAGCCAGCCTCGCCCAGCGTCACGACCACATCGCGCACACCCGCCGCACGCAGCCGCGCCACGCCGTCGGCCAGCACGTCGGTGCCCGCCCACGCCGCCAGCTCGCCGCGGTTGAGCACCAGCAAGCGCACGCCGTGCAGCCACGGCGGCAGGCGGTCCATCTTCGCTTCGGACACGGCGACCAGCACCAGAGGCGGCGCGCCCTCCCCGGCCGCCGCCGTCACCAGCGCAGCCAGCGTCGCTACCGGCAGGTTCAGATCGGCCACCACCAGCGCCGCGCCACGGCACACGTCCGCGTGCTGCGCCAGCCAGTCCGGCGTGAGCTGTTCGCACAGGTCCATGTGGGCGAGCGCCACGTAGAGGCTGCCATCGCTGTCCAGCACGGCGGTGTAGCTGCCGGTGAGCGCGCCGTCAATGGGCTGCACGGCGTGAACGTCGATGCCCGCCTGCGCTGCGGCGTCCAGCAGCGCGCGGCCGGCAGCGTCCTGGCCGACAGCGGTCAGCAGTTGCACCGGGACGCCGCAGCGGGCGAGGTTTTCCGCGACATTGCGGGCAACGCCGCCGAAGGTCTCGCGGGCCGTGGCCGGGTTGGAGCTGCCCGGCCGCACCGGCGCTGCCACGCGCAGCTTGCGGTCCACGTTGGCGCCGCCGAGGCAGACGACGACCGTCATGCCGCGTCGATCCGCGCCAGCGCAGCCGCCTTCACTGCATCCCCAAGGAAGGACGCCCGCACCGCCGCCCGCTGCTGCTGCATCAGCGTGTCCACCGCCAGACCCTGGTGGAGCTGCAACGCGGCCAGCTCGCCACTGAGCGTCACCTGCGAGATCAGCCGGTTGTCCGTCGAGCACGACAGGTTCAGGCCCGCTGCGGTCATCGCGCCAAACGGGTGCGCCGCCAGACTCGCCGCCGCCCCAGTGTGGACATTGCTCGACGGGCAGACCTCGAAATGCACGCCCGCCGCCCGCGCCTGCTCGACCCAGACCGGGTTGTCCATCACCCGCACGCCGTGGCCGATGCGGGTGGCGCCGAGCCGGATCGCCTCGATGACGCGCTGCCCGTCGTCGGCCTCGCCCGCGTGGCAGGTCAGGCCGAGGCCGGCGTCGTGCGCCACATGGAGTGCCTCGCGGTGCAGCGTCGGCGGAAAACCGCGTTCGGCGCCGGCCAGATCGAAGCCGATGACACCGCGGTCGGCATAGCGCCCCGCCATGCGCGCCACCGAGGCCGTGCGCGCCGGGTCGTCCATCCGCATCGCGCAGACGATCAGCCCGCACGGCAGCGTACTGCGCGACAGCCCGGCCAGCAGCGCCTCGATCGCTGCTTCCGGGCGCAGACCGAGCGGCGCGAACAGACTGGGCGCCATGCGGAACTCCGCCAGCACGCAGCCATCGGCCAGCGCGTCCTGCGCCGCCTCGAAGGCCACGCGCTCGCACGCCGTCGCACTCGCCATCGCGCCCACCGTCAGCGCGAAGCCGGCCAGATACCGCTCCAGGCTGCCAGCATGCGCGTTCGCCGCGAACCAGTCGCCCAGTGCCTCGGCGGTCTCGGCAGGGGGTTGCAGCCTGCGGGCGCGGCACAGATCGAGCAACGTCGCGGGCCGCAGACCGCCATCGAGGTGTTCGTGCAGCAGCACCTTGGGTCGGTGGTGCCAGGCGGCCAGGGTGTCCGCCGGACTCTGCGGGCATGGGTCGTGCTTGTCGAGCATGGCATCAAACCCTTGGGTTTAGGGAAAACGTGGAGCGCCTGCCGGATGTCGCAATCGCGGGGCAAACGTTAGGATGGTGTGAACTGTTTGGCAAGCTTGGCAAGTTTGGCGAGCCAACGTTTGCGCTCCCCTCTCGGGACAGGACTCCGCGGCATTTCACCCGATGGCTCCGACTCCCGTCAACACCTCAGCGAGACCTCTGATGAAGCACCTCCTGCGCCTGACCACGCTGTCCGTCACCCTCGTCGCCGCGCTGCCCGCCCTGGCCGACCCGGCGGTCATCTTCGACATGGGCGGCAAGTTCGACAAGTCCTTCAACGAAGCGGCCTACCGCGGCATGGAACGCTGGAAGAAGGAAACCGGCAAGCCCTACCTCGAATTCGAGATCGCCAACGAAACCCAGCGCGAGCAGGCCATCCGCCGCATGGCCGAACGTGGCGCCAGCCCGATCATCGGCATCGGCTTCGGTCAGGCGTCGAGCATCGAGAAGGTCGCCAAGGAGTTTCCGAAGCTCAAGTTCGCCATCATCGACATGGTGGTGGACGCCCCCAACGTGCAGTCGGTCGTGTTCAAGGAGCATGAAGGCAGCTTCCTCGTCGGCATGATGGCCGCGCAGGCGAGCAAGACCGGCAAGGTCGGCTT
>JBEEMX010000314.1:0-4648 GCA_041192465.1 Pseudomonadota bacterium
CCAGTGTCGCGTCCGCCACACGCTGCCAGCGCCAGCGCGCCGCGGGCAGCAGCCAGGTGCGGCCGTGCTCGGTGACGGTGTGGAGCCAGTCGCGGCGGGTGGTATCGGCGTCGTTCAGGGCGGCCCGCGCCAGCCGCGCCCAGCTCCACGCCAGCAGGCTGTGGCCGAGCGCGTGCAGGTAGTCGTCGGCAACGAGGAAGGGTCGGTCCGGCGCCGCAGCCCGGCCGGCCTGCAGCGCAGCGGTGGCGGTGACGATGGTCTCGACCTCGTCGGTGAGCGTGGCGGCCCAGGTGCGCAGCGTGCCGGCCGCGTCGTCCGGCATGGCCTGCAGCGTGTCGATCTCGACGCGGAAGGCGTCCAGCAACAGATCCAGCCGCTGCGGCCGGTCCAGCACCTTGCGCATCAGCAGGTCGATGGCCTGGATCTCGTTGGTGCCCTCGTAGATCAGCGCGATGCGGCTGTCGCGCACATGCTGCTCGATGCCCCAGTCGTGGACGTAGCCGTGGCCGCCGAGCACGCCGAGGGCTTCGTTGGCGCCGTGGTGGCCGAGGTGGGTCAGGAAGGCCTTGAGGATCGGGGTGAGCAGGGCGACGAGTTCGTGCCGCTCCTTGCGCACCGCGGTGTCGGGGTGGTGTTCCGATTCGTCGAGCAGGATCGCGGTCCAGTACGCCATGACGCGGGCGCCTTCGCACTGTGCGTGCAGGTCCAGCAGCGTGCGGCGCATGGCGGGGTGCCAGGCGATCGGGTCTGGTCCCTTGTGGGCCGGATCAGCGTCGGCCGGCCGGGCCGGGGCGCGCAGTTGCAGCCGCTCGCGGGCATAGGCGGTGGCGATCTGGCAGGCGGCTTCGAGGTGGCCGAGGCCCTGCATCCCGACGTGTAGCCGCGCCGAGTTCATCATCAGGAACATCGCGGCCAGCCCGGCGTTCGGTTCGCCCAGGATCCAGCCCTCGGCACGGTCGAAGCGCATCTGGGCGGTGGCGCTGCCCTTGATGCCCATCTTCTTTTCGATGCCGTCGCACCACGCAGCATTGCGGCGACCGTCCGGCATGAACTTCGGCACCAGCACCAGCGTCAGGCCCTTCGTCCCCGCCGGGGCGCCGGGCAGGCGGGCGAGCACGAGGTGGACGATGTTGTCCGTCATGTCCTGGTCGCCGCCGGAGATGAAGATCTTGTTGCCCGTGACCGTCACCGCCGCGCCGTTGACCACAGGTGCATCAGCGTCCACCGGCTCGCAGCGGGTGCGCGTCAGGCCCAGGTCGCTCCCCGCCTGCGGCTCGGTCAGGTTCATCGTCGAGAGCCACTCGCCGCTGACGACCTTCGGCAAATAACGCGCGCGCAACTCAGGCACGGCGTGGTGGCGGATCGCTTCATACGCGCCGTGCAGCAGGCCGGGGTACATCGTCCAGGCATGGTTGGCCGAGACGAGCATCTCGTAGAGCGCGGCGTTGAGCAGGCTCGGCAGGCCCTGGCCACCGTCTTCCGGGGCGCAGGGCAGCGAGGGCCAGCCGCCTTCGACGAACGCTTTCCATGCGGCGGGATAGCCGGTGGGGGTCGTGACGGCGTTGGCCTGCCAGCGACAACCTTCGGTGTCACCGGAGCCGTTCAGCGGCGCGATGACTTCGTGCGCGAAGCGGCCGGCCTGCTCCAGCACCTCGCGGGCGGTGTCGGCGTCGAGGTCGGCGAAGTCGGGCTGGTCGCGCCAGGAGGCGGGCGCGTCCAGCACCTGCTCGATGACGAACTGCATGCGCTGCAGGGGCGGGGTCCAGGTGCTCATTTCTTCTGCGCGCCCAGGTAGGTCTCGATCACGCGGGCATCACCGGCAAGCTGGCTGGCCGGCCCTTCCAGCGCGATGGCGCCGGTCTCCAGCACATAGCCGTAGTCGGCGACTTCGAGGGCGGCGCGGGCGTTCTGCTCGATCAGCAGGATGCTCACGCCCGTTTCGCGCAGCTTGGTGATGGTGCGGAAGATGTCGCGCACGATCAGCGGCGCGAGGCCCAGGCTCGGCTCGTCGAGCATCAGCACCTTGGGCTGGCTCATCAGCGCCCGCCCGACGGCCAGCATCTGCCGCTCGCCGCCGGACATCGTGCCGGCGTGCTGGTCGCGGCGCTCCTTCAGGCGCGGGAACAGCGTGTAGACCACGTCGAGCTGGTCGCGCCAGGTGCCGTTGCCGCCGCGCATCTGGCGCCAGCCGCCGAGCACGAGGTTGTCCTCGACCGTCATGGTCGAGAACAGCTCGCGCTTCTCCGGCACCAGCGCGAGGCCGGCCATCACGCGGTCTTCGAGCGTGACGTTGGCGAGATCCTGGCCGTCGAAGAGCACCTTGCCCGTCGAGGGCAGCACGCCCATCAGCGCGTTCAGCGTGGTGGACTTGCCGGCGCCGTTCGGGCCGATCACGGTGACGACACTGCCGCGGGGCAGCGTCAGGTTCAGGCCCGAGAGCACCTCGGCCTTGCCGTAGCCGGCGTGCAGGCCGGTGACGGACAGCAGGGGAGTGGGGGTAGTCGTCGTCATGGTGTCAGTGCTCCGTGCCGAGGTAGGCGGCGCGCACGACCGGGCTGGCCTGCACTTCGGCGGGGGTGCCCTCGATCAGCTTGGTGCCGAACTCCATCACCACGATGCGGTCGGTCAGGTTCATCACGAAGTCCATGTCGTGCTCGACCAGCAGCAGGCTCATCCCTTCGGCCTTCAACTGGCGCAGCACGTCGGCCAGCGCCTGCTTCTCCTTGTGGCGCAGGCCGGCGGCGGGTTCGTCCAGCAGCAGCAGCGCCGGGTCGGTACACAGCGCGCGGGCGATTTCCATCATCCGCGCCGGGCCGAGGGCGAGGTTGCCGGCGAGTTCATGCATCTGCGCCTGCATGCCGATGCGCGTCAGTTGCCGCTCGGCTTCGCGGAATAACTGCCGCTCTTCGGCGCGATCGAGCCGCAGCATCGCCTTGACCGTGCCGGACGAGCTGCGCAGGTAACCGCCCAGCGCCACGTTCTCCAGCACCGTCATGTCCGGCAGCATCTTGACGTGCTGGAAGGTGCGCGACAGGCCGCGCTCGGCGATCTCGCGGGAAGACAGCCCCGAGACATCCTGCCCGCGGAACTGCACCCGCCCGGAGGTCTTGCCCAGCACGCCCGAAACCAGGTTGAACGTCGTGGACTTGCCGGCGCCGTTCGGGCCGATCAGCCCGACGATGTCGCCGGTGCGGATCTGGAAGCTCACGTCGTTCACCGCCACCAGCCCGCCGAACTGCTTGCGCACCTTGTCCACGTCGAGCAGCAGCTCGCCCGGTGCTGGCTTGCTGCGCTCGGGCAGCGGCGCGGCGTCCGCCCAGTCGCGCACCCGCTGGCGCGAGGGCAGGAAGCGGTCGAACAGCTTCTCCAGGTGCGGCCAGAGTCCTTCTGGCGCGTACTTGAGCACGACCACCAGCACCACGCCGAAGATGATGCTTTCGTAGTTGCCGCTGGAACCGATCAGGCGCGGCAGCCAGGTCTGCAACTGCTCCTCGATGACCTTGACCAGCGCCGCACCGGCGAAGGCGCCCCAGACGTTCCCCACACCGCCCAGCACGGCCATGAACAGGTACTCGATGCCCTTGCCAAGCGCGAATGGCGACGGGTTCACCGTGCGCTGGAAGTGCGCGAACAGCCAGCCCGAGATCGACGCCAGCATCGCCGCCAGCACGAAGGCCAGCACCTTGTAGCGGTAGGTCGAGATGCCCATCGCCTCGGCCATCGTCACGCCGCCCTTGAGCGCGCGGATGGCACGACCCGTGCGCGAGTCCAGCAGGTGGACCACGCCGACGGCCGCCAGCAGCGCCACGATCCAGATCACGTAGAAATAGCTGCGCCCCGACGCCAGGCTGGTGCCGAACAGCGTCATCGCCGGCACGCCCAGGATGCCGTCGTACTTGCCCAGCCACTCCATGTTCGACATGGTGTAGTAGAGCGACAGCGCCCAGGCGATGGTCGCCAGCGGCAGGTAGTGGCCCGACATCTTCAGCGTCACGGCGGCCAGGACGAGCGCCACGACCACCGTGATGGCCAGACCGATGAACACGGTCAGCCACGGCGACATGCCATGGTTGACCGACAGATAGGCCGCCGTGTAGGCGCCGACGCCGACAAACGCCGCCTGCCCGAAGGAGGTCAGGCCGGCCACCCCGGTGAGCAGCACGAGGCCGAGCGAGACGGTGGCGTACAGGCCGATGTAGTTGAGCTGGGTGATCCAGAACTCGGGTACCGGCAGCACTGGCAACAGGGCCAGCAGCGCGGCGAAGAACAGGAACCAGCGAGTGCGTGCCGCCACGGGTCAATCCTCCTCAGTATGCGGGTCACGCAGCGAACGCCACAGGAGCACCGGCAGGATGGAGGTGAACACGATCACCTCCTTGAACGAGCTGGCCCAGAACGAGCCGAACGATTCCAGCAACCCGACCCCGACCGCCCCGACCAGCGCCAGCGGGTAGCTCGCCAGCCCGCCGAACACGGCGGCGACGAAGCCCTTCAGGCCGATCAGGAACCCGGAGTCGTAGAACACGGTGGTGGTCGGGCCGATCAGCAGCCCCGACAGCGCGCCGATGAAGGCCGCCATCGTGAAGCTGAGCCGGCCGGCCTGCACCGTCGAGATGCCCATCAGGCGGGCGCCGAGGCGGTTCACGGC
>JBEEMX010000315.1:0-4641 GCA_041192465.1 Pseudomonadota bacterium
CGGCGCCGCGCGGCAGGGACAGTGCCTGCACGGCGTAGCCACCGGGCAGACCGCCGTGCAGCAGCGTGCCGACGTCGGCGCCGTCCCGCACGGGCCGGCAGCGACCCGGTTCCGCCTGGTGGCCTGTCACCAGGCAGCCGCCCTGGTTGAGCAGCATCGCGGTGCTGGCTGCGCTGGCCAGGTGCTGCAGGGCGACACCCTCCGCGTCGGTCTGCAGATCGGCCAGTTGCGGCAGCGCGACCGCCGAGGCGGCGCCGATCGCAAGGATGGCGGTGATCTGCTCGATCAGTGCGAAGCCGCTGACTCGGCCGCCATTCGTTCGTTGCCGCATGGGTGCTCTCCCGTGGAAGAGGGCAGTGTGGCGCGGCGCTGCGTGGGCGGCCATCCCGCTGACACAGGAGTGGCGCACCGCATCCGGGTGGCCTACGGTGGTGTACTGCGGTGTTAGACAATCGCGGGATGATTCCTGACCACGCTCTCCAACAATGGCTCCCGACCGAGCGGCGCGACGCCCAGGCGCTGGTGCGGGCCGTGTGTGACCGCGCCCGTGCGCTGGGGGTGGCGCTGTCCGACCCGCCGCCCGAGCCGACCAACTGTTGCGACAGCGGCTGCATCGGCTGCGTGTGGGAAACCTATGGCGCCGATGTGGCGTATTGGCGCGACGAGTCCATGTTGCGCTGGACGTGATCTCTGTGTGATAATCGCGAGCTTTTCGGGCAGCAAGTAAAATTGCGCCCATTTTCGTCGTTCCGGCTCCTTCATTCCTTCACCGGTCTGACAGAGGCGGCAACAACTTAGTCAGCCCGGCCAATCGTTGTCGGGTTATTGGAGAAGAACCATGAGTCTTAGCAATCGTCTCGGATTGCTGGGCCGCAAGGTGGGCATGATGCGCATCTTCACGGACGACGGTGATACCGTGCCCGTGACCGTGCTGGACGTGTCCAACAACCGCGTTGCCCAAGTCAAAACCGTGGAAACGGACGGCTATACCGCACTGCAGATCACGTTCGGCGCCCGCAAGGCTTCCCGCGTGAACAAGCCGTCGGCCGGACACCTGGCCAAGGCCGGTGTCGAAGCCGGTGAGCTGCTGCAAGAGTTCCGCGTCACTGCTGAAGTGGCCGCTGAATTCAAGGCTGGCGCCACCCTGCCGGTCACGATGTTCGCCGCAGGCCAGACCGTCGACGTGCAAGGCACCTCGATCGGCAAGGGCTTCGCTGGCACCATCAAGCGCCACAATTTCAGCTCGCAGCGCGCGTCGCACGGCAACAGCCGTTCGCACAACGTGCCGGGCTCGATCTCCATGGCGCAGGATCCGGGTCGCGTGTTCCCGGGCAAGAAGATGACCGGCCACATGGGCGACGAAACCGTCACGACCCAGAATCTGGACATCGTGCGCGTTGACGAAGCCCGCCAGCTGCTGCTGGTGAAGGGTGCCGTCCCGGGTTCGAAGGGTGGCTTTGTCACCGTGCGTCCCGCCGTGAAGGTCAAGCTCAAGAAAGGGGCCAACTGATGCAGCTCGAGCTCCTGAATGAACAAGGCCAAGCGTCCGCCAAGGTCGATGCTTCGGACGCCGTGTTCGCCCGTGATTACAACGAATCCCTGATCCATCAGGTCGTCGTTGCCTACCAGGCCAATGGCCGCCAAGGCACCCGCGCCCAGAAGGACCGTGAGCAGGTTCACCACTCGACCAAGAAGCCTTTCCGCCAGAAAGGCACCGGCCGCGCCCGCGCCGGCATGACCTCGTCGCCGTTGTGGCGCGGGGGCGGTCGGATTTTCCCGAACCTGCCGGAAGAAAACTTCTCGCACAAGATCAACAAGAAGATGTACCGCGCCGGCATGGCCGCCATCTTCTCGCAGCTTGCCCGTGAAGGCCGTCTGGTGGTGGTGGACTCGCTGTCCGTCGAAGCCCCCAAGACCAAGCTGCTGGCCGCCAAGCTCAAGGCCATGAACCTGGATCACGTCATGGTCATCGCCGACCAGATCGACGAGAACCTGTTCCTGGCTTCGCGCAACCTGCCGAACGTGCTGGTTGTCGAGCCGCGATTCGCCGATCCCCTGTCGCTGGTCTTCTACAAGAAGATCGTCGTCACCAAGGGTGCGATCGACAAGCTCCAGGAGATGTTCGCATGAGCCGCGCTCCCATCAAACGCAATTTCTCGGAAGGCCGTCTGGCCCAGGTGCTCGTCGCGCCGATCATCTCCGAGAAGGCCACCAGCATCGCCGAGAAGCACAACCAAGTGCTGTTCAAGGTGCTGCAGGACGCCACCAAGCCCGAGATCAAGGCCGCCGTTGAACTGATGTTCAAGGTCGAAGTGGACTCGGTGCAGGTTGTCAACCAGAAGGGCAAGACCAAGCGCTTCGGTGGACGCATCGGTCGCCGTGACCACGTCCGCAAGGCGTATGTGTCGCTGAAGGCCGGGCAGGAACTCAACTTCGGGGAGGCCGCGTAATGGCTGTCGTCAAGGTCAAACCGACTTCGCCTGGCCGCCGTGGCGTCGTCAAGGTGGTTCACAAGCACCTGCACAAGGGCGCTCCGGAAGCTTCGCTGCTGGAACCCCAGAAGCAGAACTCCGGCCGTAACAACAACGGTCACATCACGGTTCGCCACAAGGGCGGTGGTCACAAGCACCACTACCGCGTGGTCGATTTCGTGCGCAACAAGGACGGCATCCCCGCCAAGGTCGAGCGCATCGAGTACGACCCCAACCGCACGGCGCACATCGCCCTGCTGTGCTACGCCGACGGCGAGCGTTCGTACATCATCGCTCCCCGTGGCCTGGAAGCCGGTCAGACGGTCCTGAGCGGCGCCGAGTCGCCGATCAAGGCCGGCAACACGCTGCCGATCCGCAACATCCCCGTGGGCTCCACGATCCACTGCGTCGAGATGATGCCCGGCAAGGGCGCCCAGATCGCCCGCTCGGCCGGCACCTCGGTGACGCTGATGGCGCGTGAAGGCGTCTACGCCCAGGTGCGTCTGCGCTCGGGTGAAGTGCGCAAGATCCACATCGACTGCCGCGCGACGATCGGCGCAGTCTCCAACGAAGAGCACAACCTGCGCCAGTACGGCAAGGCCGGTGCGATGCGCTGGAGGGGCATCCGTCCGACGGTTCGCGGCACCGCCATGAACCCGGTGGACCACCCGCACGGTGGTGGCGAAGGCCGCACCGGCGAGGGCCAAGCGCCTGTTTCGCCGTGGAACACCCTGACGAAGGGCTACCGCACCCGCAACAACAAGCGCACGCAGAACATGATCGTGTCGCGTCGCAAGAAATAAGGGGTAGTAGCTCATGTCTCGTTCACTGAAAAAAGGTCCGTTTGTTGACCACCACCTGCTGAACAAGGTCGAGAAGGCTGTCGCTATCAAGGACAAGAAGCCCATCAAGACCTGGTCGCGCCGTTCGACGATCCTGCCCGAGTTCATCGGTGTCACGATCGCCGTTCACAACGGCAAGCAGCATGTGCCCGTGTACGTGACCGACCAGATGGTCGGCCACAAGCTGGGCGAGTTCGCGCTGACCCGTACGTTCAAGGGTCATCCGGCGGACAAGAAAGCCAAGCGCTAAGGAGCGGCGACGATGGAAACTCAAGCAATCGTCCGCGGCGTCCGCCTGTCCTGCGACAAAGGTCGTCTGGTGGCTGACCTGATCCGCGGCAAGAAGGTCGGTCAGGCTCTCGACATCCTGGCCTTCACGCAAAAGAAGGCCGCCGGCATCATCAAGAAGGCGCTGGAGAGCGCGATCGCCAACGCCGAGCACAACGACGGCGCTGACATCGACGAACTCCGCGTCACCTCGATCTACGTGGAGCAAGGTGCCACGCTGAAGCGTTTTTCCGCACGGGCCAAAGGCCGCGGCAACCGCATCAGCAAGCCCACCGCGCACATCTACGTGACCGTTGGCAACTAAGGCAGGAAGAAATCCATGGGACAGAAAATCCATCCGATCGGTTTCCGCCTGCCGGTCACGCGCAACTGGTCGTCGCGCTGGTACGCCGGCAACCGTCAGTTCGCGGCCATGCTGGCTGAAGACATCGAAGTTCGCGAGTATCTGAAGAAGAAGCTCAAGAGCGCCGCCGTCTCGCGCGTCCTGATCGAGCGCCCCGCCAAGAACGCCCGCATCACCATTTTCTCGGCACGTCCGGGCGTGGTGATCGGCAAGAAGGGCGAGGACATCGAGAACCTCAAGCTGCAACTCGCCAAGATGCTCAAGGTGCCCGTCGCCGTGAACATCGAGGAAGTGCGCAAGCCGGAAGTCGATGCGCAGCTGATCTCCGAATCGATCACCCAGCAGCTCGAAAAGCGCATCATGTTCCGCCGCGCGATGAAGCGCGCGATGCAGAACGCGATGCGTCTGGGCGCCCTGGGCATCAAGATCATGTCGGCCGGTCGTCTGAACGGCATCGAAATCGCACGCACCGAGTGGTACCGCGAAGGTCGGGTGCCGCTCCACACGCTGCGCGCCGACATCGACTACGGCTTCTCGGAAGCCAAGACCACCTACGGCATCATCGGTGTCAAGGTGTGGGTCTACAAGGGCGACCGCTTGGCCAATGGCGAAGCACCGGCTGCCGCACGCGAAGAGCGTCCGGAAGACGACCGCCGTCGCCGTGGTCCGCGCAATGACCGTCCGGGCGAACCGCGCC
>JBEEMX010000316.1:0-4641 GCA_041192465.1 Pseudomonadota bacterium
GCGCTGGCGCAGGAACTGGGCGAAGCGGCGTGGCGCGACACGGTGGTGGTCGTGCTCAGCGAGTTCGGCCGCACCTTCCGCGAAAACGGCAACCGCGGCACTGACCACGGACATGGCTCGACCTACTGGGTGCTGGGCGGGTCGGTGCGCGGCGGGCGGGTGGTGGGCGAACAGGTCGCGGTGCGGATGGACACGCTGCACCAGAGCCGGGACTGGCCGGTGCTCAACGAATACCGCGGGGTGTTCGCGGGGCTGTTTCAGCAGATGTACGGGCTGTCGGCGGCGCAGCTCGGGCGGGTGTTCGAGGGGGTGGCGCCGGTGGGACTGGGGTTGGTCTGATCGGCCCACCCCTGCGCTGATTCGCTCCCGATCCGTGGTCAGCAGGACTCGGCCTCTCGCATGAAGCACTCGGTTCGCCATGCCTCCAGGTGCTTGCACACCGTGTCACGGTCCCACTGACCTGTTCCTGCGTCGATGAGCAATTGCGACGCCCCGATCACAAAACGGTCTCCTCGCGACACGGACAGGTCCGCGCTTTCAAGGCGTCTGATCAGGTGTGCGACGCGCTCTGGCAAAGAGTCCGTAGAAGACGCGTGCTGGGTGGCTTCACTGCGCTTTTTGCAGACGAGGATGGCATCCAGGCTGATGGGATCACGCGCTGAAGTCTTGGGGCTTGCCGCCCGCAGCTCCGCGTGAACCGGGTGTGCGGCGACCACGGTCAGCCCGGCCGTGGCAATGGCTTCGTGAATGGCGGCCCAACCTTCCGCCCGGGAGTGGTGAAAACTGAAGGCCAGCACGCCCTCGTCTTTCAGTACGCGCCGACACTCTGACAGCACGCAGCCAAGCTGTCTGGCGAAGACCCCGTGGTCCTTGTGCTGCACCTCGCCGCGGTCGGAGCAGTCGGGTTTGCGCATCCACGGGTAGCGTGTGCCCAGCACGGGCGACAACCAGGCGTAGAAGAAGTCGCTCAGTTCGCTGTAGTGAACGAAATCGAAGTAGGGCGGGTCGGTCACGACCGCATCGACGCAGGCGTCCGGCAGCGGCAGGCTGGCGCTGTTGCCATTGAGGACCATGAGCGCCCCCTCGGTGGCCTGCAGCTCGGCCCAGGTGTCCACGCGAACCGCCTTCAGCGGGGCGCTGGCCGTGAACTTGCGGCTGCCGGTGCGCGTGCCGAGCAGGTCGCGTTCCAGCACCAGTTCGAACGGCTCGTCCAGGTAGCGTTTGGCGCGCAGCAGCCGCGATTCGAACAGGGTGCTGAAGGTGCCACTGCTGCGGTCGGTGCCCCAGACGGAGTTTTCGAGGGGCGCACGCTCGGGCTTCAGAATGTGGTTCGAGAACATGTGCCGCACGGCCCCGGTGCCTTCGCCCTTGAAGCTGCAGAACAGGTTGTTGAACTCCAGGGTGCTGGAGAACAGGCACAGCATCTGCTCCTGGACTGCCTGGTCTTCGATCTCCAGGATGCCGCGCAGCAGCAGACCCAGGCACAGCAGTTGCCGCGCATTGAAGAAATCCCGCCAGTGGTGGTATTGGTAGCCACGGGCCTGGTCGGTGTTGTGGCCGGGGCGAACGGCCAGGGTGGGCAGGGGTAGATCTTCGGTGCGCAGGCGTTGCGCTGCCTCGGCGAACAGCATCTGGTCGTGTGGCCGTGCGGGCAGATAGCACTTGTCGCCATTGCCCTTGAGGGCCATCAACGCGTAGAGCCGGTGCGCGGGCGGTGAGCCGTCCGCGGGCAACAGATCTTTGATCTTGTGGCGTTGGCCCGTGCTGTCGCGGACATGCTGGCCGTCGGCGGGGCCATCCTGGGGGTTGAAACGGTGCGTGCAGTGCGGACACACCAAGTCTGTGGTGTCAAAGCGATCTTCAATGACGTTCCAGCAGCCTGGGCAGATGATTTGCGCACGTGGTTTTTTCTTCGCGTAGGCGTCCTGTGCAAACACGTAGCGCGACAGCAGAGGAATGGTTTCGCCGTCAGGGGTCGTGACTGTCTTGCACCAGAAGTAATACAGCACCTGCAGCGTCTGGCCTGTCGCTGCTGTCGCGGGTTCCTGGGTCTGGTAATAGCGGCGAATTTCAGGGGCCACCGTGGCTTCGAGCTTGGCAAAGGCGGTGCGCAGATCCGCCTCCGGCACGCGGGTGAATGCTTGGCGGACCAGGAAGGTGCTCACCGGGTTGATGTCGCAGCCGATGGCCTTGGCCCCCAGCTTGAGCGCCTCGCCCAGCGTGGTGCCACTGCCCATGAACGGATCGAGCACCACCTTGTTCGACAGGTGGTGTTGTCGGTAGAAGTCGTGCCACACGTCGGTGGTTGCGGGACTCAAGGCGCCCAGCGTGATCGCACGGAACACCGAACCCAGCCGCGTGGCCCACCATTTGTGGATGTGATAGATCGGCCGGTTGATCTCCTTGCGCCAGCTCTCCTGTTCGCCGAGTTCGCTGACTTCGACGATCGGGAAGTTGCGTTCGAGAGCGGTCATGTGACCACGCTCTCTGCCTCGTCGCGGATGAAGCCCGGCCGTGTGTAGCCGATGACCAGTTCTGCCGCCTCGACGCGGGCGAGTCGTCCGACTTGTTGGAACGTGTCGGGCGGCGTGGCCAGCCGTTCCGGCACGATCAAGGTCATGAGTCCCGTCGTGCCCTCGGTCAGGGCGAAGGGTGTCGGAGCCACGTACATCTTCCGGGCAAGTCGTAATCGCGCTCGCGCCCTGGCCAGGCGAGTCCCTTGATTTCGTAGCCCTCGGCCCGTTCGACCAGCGAGAAATCCGGGTAGGCGTTGCGGCCAGATCCTTCAAAGTGAAAGGGCAGTTGCGCCAACCGCTGCTCAAACCAGTTCTGGAAATGGAACTCCTTGTCCTTGGCGCTCACGGACTCAATGAGTTCACCCGAGGTCACTGCTGAAACGCATTGGGCAAAGACATCGAAACAGGTTGTGGGGGAGGTCACTGGGATGTCTCTTTTTGTGCCTGTTCAAGGCTGTTCAAAAGCCAAAAAGCCCCGAGGCAGCAGGCACTTCGGGGCCGATGGTGGTGCTCATGGCTGTGCAGGGCAGCCGTCACCGTGTCGCTTAAAACGGAATGTCGTCGTCCATGTCATCAAACCCCGTCGATGACTTCGGCGCAGGGGCCGGTGCCGGGCGTGGCGCGGGCGCCCGCGGCGGGGCGGCGGGCGGACGGGGTGCTGCCGCACGCGGAGCCGGTGCTGGCGAATAGCCACCACCGCCACCACCCATGTCATCGCCATACTCGGAGCTGCCGCCACCGCTGCTGCGGCCACCGCCACCGCTGTCTTCCCGCCCGCCCAGCAGTTGCATCGACTCGCCGACGATCTCGGTGGTGTAGCGGTCGTTGCCGTCCTTGTCCTGCCACTTGCGGGTCTTCAGACGCCCTTCGATGTAGACCGGGCGGCCCTTCTTCAGGTACTCGCCCGCGATCTCGGCCTGGCGGTCGTACATGACCACCGAGTGCCATTCGGTCTCCTCGACGCGCTCGCCGGAGTCCTTGTTTTTCCAATTTCTTGTGGTGGCGATGCGCAGGCTGCAGATGGCCGAGCCGCTGGGGGTGTAGCGCATCTCGGGGTCTTTGCCGAGGTTGCCGAGGATGATGACTTTGTTGACGGAGGCCATGGCCGCTCGCTCCTTTGAAAACGTGTGAGATTGTGCCAGTGCTGCAGACGCGGGCGGATCCCCCCGGAGAGGGATCGAAGCCCGCTGCACACCCGACTACCATCGCGCCTCGTATGCACACCGCCACAGCCACCCCAGCCGCCGCCATCCCTGCACCCCATGCTGCCCGCGAGGTGCTGGCCGATGTCTTCGGCTATCCCGCCTTCCGCGGCCAGCAGCAGGCCATCGTTGACCAGCTCATCGGCGGCGGCGACGCGCTGGTGCTCATGCCGACCGGCGGCGGCAAGAGCCTGTGCTACCAGATCCCCGCCATCGTCCGCCACCGCGCGGGGCGGGGCGTGGCGGTGGTCGTCAGCCCGCTGATCGCGCTGATGCAGGACCAGGTGGGTGCGCTCGACGAGGTGGGCGTCGAGGCGGCGTTCCTCAACTCGACGCTCACCCCGCAGCAGGCCGCCTCGGTCGAGCAGGGGCTGCTGTCGGGTCGGTTGACCATGCTCTACGCAGCGCCGGAGCGGCTGCTGACCCCGCGTTTCCTCGCGATGCTGGAGTCGCTGCACGAGCGCGGCCAGCTTTCGCTCTTCGCCATCGACGAGGCGCACTGCGTCAGCCAGTGGGGCCACGATTTCCGCGAGGAGTACCTGGGGCTGTCGGCGCTGCACGAGCGTTTCCCCGACGTGCCGCGCATCGCCCTGACTGCGACCGCCGATGACCACACCCGCGCCGACATCGTCGAGCGGCTGCAGTTGCAGGACGCCCGACTCTTCATCAGCAGCTTCGACCGCCCGAACATCCGCTACACCATCGTCGAGCGCGACAACGCCCGCACGCGTGACCGCGAAGGCCGGTGAAGGACACATGCACATGAACCGCATCGCACTCACCGTCGTCGGCGCACTCGTGGCGCTGATGCTTGCCGCCAGCACGCTGTTTGTCGTCGACCAGCGCCAGGTCGGCGTGGTCTACGCTCTGGGCGAGATCAAGGACGTCATCACCGATCCCGGCCTGCATTTCAAGCTGCCGCC
>JBEEMX010000317.1:0-4640 GCA_041192465.1 Pseudomonadota bacterium
GCACACCGTCCACGCCATGCAGCGCGTCCTCGATCACGCCGGCACAGGCCGCGCAATGCAGGCCGCCGAGCAGCAGGCGCGACTGTCCCAGCTCGCCGCCCTGACCGTCGTCGAGCCACAGGGTGAAGATGGACTGCTGCTGGGGATCGTTGACGGCAGCGGCCTGGGTGGGGCTGAGGGCGGCAGTGGGCACGGAGGTGGCAGAGGCAGAAATCATGGCTTGCGCTATTCTTGAAGTTCAACGCCCCACACAACATGATCCACATCAAGTTCTATCGCCTGAACCAACGCATCGCGCAGGCGGCACTGGCCGCACTCGCCATCGTGTCCTTCAGCGCCCACGCCCAGTCCGGCCCGCAGAAGCTCCCCACCACACAGCTCGCCGCCGGCATGCACCTGATCCGCGCCGAAGTCGCCGACGACGACAGCGAGCGCCAGATCGGCTTGATGCACCGTCCGAGCATGGGCACGAACGACGGCATGGTCTTCGTGTTCGAGCAGTCCGGCGTGCAGTGTTTCTGGATGCGCAACACGCTGATTCCGCTGTCGGCCGCGTTCATCGACGACACGGGCACCATCGTCAACATCGAGGACATGAAGCCCCAGTCGGACGACTCGCACTGCTCGAAGAAGCCGGTGCGCTTTGTGCTGGAGATGAACAAGGGCTGGTTCGACAAGCGCGGGCTCAAGGCCGGTAGCGTGATCGGCGGCGCAGTGTTCAAGCCGGCTGCAGCGCGATGAGCCGGGCAGCAGCGTGAACCGCAATCTCTGGCTGCTGGCCGTCGCACAAGGCCTGTTCCTCACCAACAACGTCGCCTTCATCGCGATCAACGGGCTGGTCGGGCTGGCACTCGCGCCGCTGGGCTGGATGGCAACGCTGCCGGTGATGGGCTACGTGCTGGGCGGGGCGATGTCCACCTCGCTGGTGGCCCGCACCCAGGCCCGCTTCGGCCGCAAGACCTCGTTCCAGATGGGCGCCGTGGTCGCGCTGGTGTCGTCGCTGGCCTGCGCGTGGGCGGCGGCGGGGCGGCATTTCGAGCTGCTGTGCCTGGCCACGGTGGTGGCTGGTTACTTCAACGCCAACGCCCAGCTCTACCGCTTCGCTGCCGCCGAACTCGCGGGCAGCACCGGCACGGAAAAAGCCGTCTCGATGGTGATGGCCGGCGGCCTGATCGGCGCCATCGCCGGCCCGAACCTCGCCGCGCAGACCCGCACGCTCGTGGCCGTCCCCTTCGTCGGCGCCTACCTCGCGCTGGCCGCGGTGGCACTGCTGTCGATGGGGGTGCTGGCCGCGATCGACTTTCCGCCGCCGCCCGCAAAGAAAGCGGCGACTGGCGGGCGCCCGCTGGCCGAGATCGTGCGTCAACCGGTGTTTGTCATCGCCGCGCTGTGCAGCTCGCTGGGCTACGGCGTGATGAACCTGCTGATGGCCTCGACCCCGATCGCCATGGACCAGTGCGGCCTGCCTTTCTCCGACACCGCGCTGGTGCTGGAGTGGCACGTCATCGGCATGTTCGCGCCGGGCTTCTTCACCGGCCAGCTCATCAAGCGGTTTGGCGTCTTGCAGATCATGGCGGTCGGGGTGGTACTGAACGCGCTGTGCATCGCGGTCGCGCTGACCGGCGTGGACCTGCACCGGTTCCTGGTCGCCCTCTTCCTGCTCGGCGTGGGCTGGAACTTCCTGTTCACGGGCGCGACGACGCTGTCGCTGCAGAGCTATGCGCCCGAGGAGAAGGACCGGGCGCAGGGGGCACTGAACTTCTGCGTCTTCGCCACGCTGGCGGTCACGTCGTTCGCCTCGGGGCTGCTGGTGACGACGCAGGGGTGGACGCTGCTGAACCTCGGCTCGCTGGTGCCCGTGGCGCTGACGGCCGCCGCCCTCGTGTGGTGGATGCAGCAGCCGCGCCGCGCTTGACACGGCGCGGCATCACAGGTCCGCCTCGCGCGCCAGCACCCGCAGCACCTGTGCCGCTGCCATCGACAGCAGACTCTGCGGCTGGGCGTCCAGGCGGACCTCGCCCTTGATCTGCTCCGGGTGGTCCGCCCGCGGCAAGCCGATGCCGCCCGTCTCGGGTTGCAGCCGGACGTGGTACTGCGCCTGCACCGGGCGCAGACCGTGCGTGGACTCGTCGCGGGTAGCGATCGGCCCGTCGTAGGCCACACTCAGCGCCGCCATCTCGATCGAATCGACCGCCTGCTGCCCAATCTCGCTCAGCCGCGCTGACACCCGGTCCCGCCGTGCATCGTCGGGGATGAATTGCCCGATCTGCCCCGAATGCAGGCGCCATACCTCGGTTTCCGGCACATAGGCGCGCACGTCGTAGCGGTCCCCCGAGACCACCCGTCCCAGCGCCAGGTGCCGATCGACCCAGCGCCCTGGCTGCAGGTCCGCATCCACCTCGACGACACGGCCATCGAAGGGCGCGCGCACCTCCAGCCGCGCCTGCTGCTCGTCGAGCGACTGCAGCGTGCGCTGCTGCATCTGCCACTCGCGCACCAGCACCATCGACTGTGCAAGATCCCGCGGCGTGCCAGCCATGCGGTCCAGGCGTGCTCGGGCTGCCGCCAGCCGGGTCTGGGCTTGCGCGCGCTCCTGCGCGAGTGTTGGTGCCGACAGCCGCAGCAGCAGTTGTCCGCTGCGCACGGCCTGCCCCTCCTGCACCAGCACCTCGTCGATGCGGGCCGCCACATCGGCGTACAGCGGCACATCCAAGGTAGGCGCCAGCAAGGCCGGCAGGCGCACCACCCGGTCCAGCGGCAGCACCCCCAGCAGCAGCACCCCGCCGAGTGCCACCAGCGACACCCAGGCCCGCGGCGAATGGCTCAGCACCTGCCGCCGCGCCCACCACTGCCGCAGCTCCGCCGCCACCGGCCGCACGATGAACCAGCCGGCTTCGACCAGGAACATCGCCACACCCATGGCCTTGAAGAACCAGTGGTACACCGCCAGCGCGATGCCCGTGTACAGGACCAGCCGGTAGACCCACACCGCCCATGCATAGATGACCATGCCACGCTGCACCCGCGCCGGCAACGGCTCGGGAGGCGTCTCGCCCAGCCGCAGCAGGCATTCACGCAGGTGCCAGCGCGCCAGGGCAAACGCACGCGGCTGCAAGTTGGGCAAGCCCACCGCATCCGACAGCAGGTAATAGCCATCGAAGCGCATGAACGGGTTGAGGTTGACCGCCAGCGACATCAGCCAGCTCGACGTGGCCAGCACAAACACGGCACCCCGCACCCCACCATCGGGCAGAAACGCCCACAGGAAGGTCGCCAGCACCGCCACCCCCAGCTCGGCCAGCATCCCCGCCGCGTCGATCCACAGACGCGGGATACGCTGCGTCAGCCGCCAGGATGCGCTGGTGTCGGAGTACAGCATCGGCAAGCCCATCATCACCGCCACACCCATGGTCGGCACGCGACAACCGAAGTAGGTAGCCGCGTAGGCATGGCCGAACTCGTGGGCCGTCTTCACCAGCACCGCTCCGGTCAGGTAAGCCAACAAACCCTGCCAGGACAGGAATTCGGCGAAGGTGGACAGGTAGGCGTCCCACTGCCGACTGACCAGATAGGCGCCGGTCAGGCCGATCAGGGCCAGCGCCAGCCGCGCCGGGCGCGACCACAACTGCTGCACCAACGGCAGCGTGCGCCGCAGGAATGCCTCCGGCCGCAGCAGCGGGAACTTGAAGAACAGGTAGTGGTGGAGCAGCCAGGTCAGCCCGGTGGCGTGGCTGGCGGCGCGGCGGGTGGCCAGGCGCTCGGCGGTGCGGGCGGAATCGACCTCCACCAGCCCGTTGTCCAGCAGAAACTGCAGCAACCGCTCCAGCTCGCCCTCGGTCAGCGCCACGCCGCGCCGCTGGAGCACGCCGGCCAGCGCCTCGTGGGTGCCACGCGTCCAGTGCGACAGGAGCTGCACCTCGCGGGCACCGAGCTGGAAGTAGCGCTGCGCCAGCGGATCGGTGAGCGTCCAGCAGGGTGCGCCATCGAGCAGCGGAGCGGCGGGCTCGATGCGCAGATCGTCGCGCAAGCGCGGCAATGCGGTTGCGGTTGCGGTTGCGGCAGCCTTCACCATCACACTCCCGTCCACTGCCGCAGCACCGCCAGCGGGCGCCGCAAGACCTTGTAGACCAGCGGCACCGATTCGCCGTAGACCTGCGCCGTGCCACGGGAGCCGATGCGCAGCCCGACCGCCGCCAGCGGCTGCGCCACCAACGTGAACGCGAGCACCTTCTCGGCGGTCGGCCGAGCCTGGTAGCCAGCGCGCACCAGCCGGGCGGTGATGGGGTGCAGCGGCGCGCTGTCGAGGTAGACCGTCACCTCGGCGCCTTCGCGGATGACGAGGTTGTCGCGCACCGGCAGCTCGATGCGGAACTCGACCTTGCCGGGGTCGGCGATCTGCACAAGCTGCTGGCCGATCTCGACCGGGTGGCCTTCGAGGTCGCGCCGGTCGCTGTAGACCACCACGCCATCCATCGGCGCCTTCAACCGGGTGCGGGCGAGCGCGTCGGTGGCGTACTGGACCTCGGCCTGGGCCAGGTCCAGCTCGGACTTGTTGATCGACACATCGTGGCCAGCCTCCGCCGAACCGAACGCCGCCTGGCTGGAACGCAGGCTGCGCGCGCGCGCCACCTCCAGCCGCT
>JBEEMX010000318.1:0-4622 GCA_041192465.1 Pseudomonadota bacterium
GCGGGCGGACCTTTGCCGGGCAGCTTGCCGTGGAGGTGAAGTCGATGACACGGCGTCTTGCTGCGCGTCTGGGCACCTAGACCCGCTCCTGACCTCAGCCAAACCGCCTCGGCAAATACGCCGCCGCATCAATCCACGGCCGCTCCCCCGCCACCATCTCCGCCACCAGCCGCCCCGCCACCGGCCCCAGCGTGAATCCCTGGTGCGAATGCCCGAAGTTGAACCACAGCCCCGGATGCCGCGGCGCCGGCCCCATGACCGGCAGCATGTCCGCCGTGCAGGGCCGCGCCCCCAGCCATGGCGGCCCGGCCACGGGTTCGCCCAGGTCCACCCACTCGCGGGCGAGGGCTTCCGCCTTGGCGAGCTGCACCGGGGTGGCGGGCGCGTCGATCGGCGCGAACTCGGCCCCCGTGGTCAGCCGCAACCCTTGTTCCATCGGCGCCAGCACGTAGCCCCGCTCGGCGTCCAGCAGTGGCTGGCGCAGCGTGACCGGGGCGCGGTAGTGCTGGTGGTAGCCGCGCTTGAGGAACAGCGGGAAGCGGTAGCCCAGCGTGCGGATCAGTCCGTCCGCCCAGGGGCCGAGCGCGAGGACAGCCTGTGCGGCCTCCACGCGGCCGGCGTCGGTCTGCACGCTCCAGGCGGCGCCCGCGCGTTGCAGGGTGGTCGCGTCGCCGGTCAGCACCCGCCCGCCGCGGGCGACGAACAGCGCGGCATAGCGTTGCACCAGCGCGCCGGGGTTGCGCACCGCCCAGGGATCGAGCCAATGCACCGCCCCCGCCAGCGTCTGGCGCAGCGCGGGTTCGGCCTGCGCCAGTGCCGCGCCGTCCTCGACCCGGTGCCGCACGCCGTAGCCGTCTTCCAGCGCCTGCGCCCGCCGAACGCCCTCGTCGAAGGCCCGCGCCGTGCGGAACCCGAAGCGGAATCCCTCGCGCACCACCAGATCCTCCGCCCCGGCGGCGGCGATCAGCGGTGCGTGTTCCGCGATGGCGTGGGCGATCAGGCGGCTGTAGTGCTGCGTCGCCAGGGCGTGGGCCTGCGGGTGCGAGTTCCGGAAATACCGCAGCAGCGGCCCGGCCATCTGCCACAGGCCGCGCAGATGCCAATGCACCTCTGCCCCACGCCCGAGCGCGACATTCAGCAGAAACCCGGCGTCACGCGGAAACGCATACGGCTCGACCGACTCGCCCTGGATCAGCCCGGCGTTGCCGAAGGAGGTTTCCTGTCCGGGCGGGCGCCGGTCCACCAGCGCCACGTCGAAGCCGCGTTGCTGGAGGTGCAGCGCGGTGCAGGTGCCGACCATGCCGGCGCCGAGGACGAGGATCGGTGTGCCCATGGCTGACCTCAAACCGCCGTGCGCGTGTCGGTGACCAGACCACCCGGATGCCCCGCCCCGTCGGGGTACAGCGGCGGGTGGGTGACGATGCTGCGCAGTGCTGGCCGTGGGGTCTCCAGCGCGGTGAAATCCGGACGCGGACGGGCCAGCGCGGCATGACCGGCGAAGTGCCGCTCGAACGCCGCCGCCATCGCCAGCAGGCGGCCGTCCTGGTGCAGCGGCCCGACGAGCTGCAGCCCGAAGGGCATCCCCGCCTCGTCCCGCCCGCACGGCAGCGACAGCGCCGGGTTCGTCGCCAGCGTCACCAGATAGGTCAGGCTCAGCCACTCGTAGTAGTGGCGCTGCGGCTGGCCGTCGATGACCTCGGCGTGCGGCTGTGTCCAGGGGAAGGGCGAGACGGGCGTGACCGGCGCGAGGATCAGGTCATACCGCTCGAAGGCCGACTGGAACTGCCGCAGGAGGCGGGTCTGCTCCAAGTGTGCCCAGGCGCGGTCGGCCAGGGTGATGCGGGCGGCCATCTCGACGTTGGCGCGGACTTGCGGGCTGAGGGTCTCGGGTTGGGTCCGGGCCACTTCCTCGAAAGCCGCGACGAAGCTTTCCGCCCGCAGCACGTCGAAGCAGCGGTGCCCGTCCTGCAGCGCCCAGTCCAGCGGCTCGCAGACGGCCACTTCACGCTCGATGGCCGCGATGCGCTGGCGGAAGGTTCGGCGGATCATCGGGTCCACCGCGCAGGCGCCGAAGTCTTCGGTGTAGGCCACCCGCAGACCGCGCAGATCCATCTCCGGCACCGGCCACACCGGGGCGTGGCGGACCCCCAGGCTCAGCGGGTCCATCGGATGCGGCCCCATGCTGGCCTGCAGCAGGAAGGCGGTGTCGGCCACGTCCCGCCCCATCGGCCCCAGCACCGAGATCGCGGACCAGCCCAGCGGGCGCTGGTCGTTGGCGATCAGGCCCGGCGAGGGGCGCAGGCCGACGACGCCGCACAGCGCCGACGGAATCCGCAGCGAGCCGCCCGTGTCCGAGCCGGTACACAGCGGCAGCAGGTCGGTGGCCAGCGCGGCGGCCGACCCGCCCGACGAGCCGCCAGCGTTGAGTGTCGGGTCGAAGGGGTTGCCCGTGGCGCCCCAGACGGGGTTGCGGGTGTTGGCGCCGGCGCCCATGTCGGGCGTGTTGGTCTTGGCGGTGACGATGGCGCCGGCCTCGCGCAGCCGGGCGACCAGCGACACGTCGGCCGTCGGCACATGGCCGCGCAGCCGGACGTTGCCGCTGGTGGTGAGCAGGCCGGCGGTGGCCTGCAGATCCTTGACGCCCAGCGGCAGGCCGTGCAGCGCGGGCAGCGGCGCGCCCCGCATGACGTGGTCCTCGGCCACCCGCGCCGCCTGCAAGGCCCGCTCGAAGTCGGTCGCACAGAGCGCGTTGACCGCCGGATTGAACCGCTCGATCCGCGCGATGCAGGCCCGCATCAGCTCCACCGGCGAGACCTGCCGCTCGCCGATCAGCCGCCGCAGCGCGACCGCCCCCAGTTCCGGCAGCGAGGTCTGTGCATCCGGCATGGCGCTCACTCCACGGGGATGTTGGCGCGGTGGACGTAGGCGCGCAGCAGCGGCAGCTCCTGCGCGACCCGTGTGTCGTAGACCGTGCCGGGCTGGTGGAGCACGTCCAGACCCGCTTGCACCAGATCGGCCTTGGTCGCGGGGTCGTTCACGCTGTCCTTGAGCGCCTGGGCCAGCTTGCTGCGCACGTCCGCCGGCAGGCCGCGCCGGGTGACGACCGCGATCCAGGGAACCATCTCGTAGCCCGGAAAGCCGGCTTCGGCCACGGTCGGCACCTGCGGCATCTGCGGCGAGCGCCGGAGCGTCGTCACGGCGATGGGCTTGACCTTGCCTGCGGCGATCTGGGGCTGGGCGGCCACGGTGGTGTCGATGCTCAGGGGAATCTGGCCGCCGATGAGGTCGGTCATGGCGGGTGCGCTGCCCCGGTAGGCGACATGGACGAGGTTCGCGCCGGTCATGACCTTGAACATCTCGCCGGCCAGGTGGGCGGACGTGCCGACGCCGAAGGAGCCGTAGCTCAGGCCCTTGGGGGTGCGCTTGGCCAGCTCCAGCAGCTCCTTGACATTGCTGGCCGCGACGCCGGGATGGGCGAGCAGGACCAGTGGGGAGCTGCCGATCAGGCCGATGGACTCGAAATCCTGCTGCGGGTCGTAGGGCAGGGTCTTCTTGAGCGCCGGGTTGACCGTGAACGTGGTGTTCGAGGAGATCAGCAGGGTATAGCCGTCCGGCGCCGACCGGGCCACGGCGGTCGCGCCAATGGCGGTGCCGGCACCGGCCTTGTTCTCGACGACGACCGTCTGCCCGAGTCGCTGTCCCAGCGGGCCGGCCAGCTTGCGGGCGATGATGTCCGTGGCGCCGCCGGGCGGGTAGGGCACGACCAGGGTGACGGGCTTGTCGGGGTAGGCCGCCAGGGCGGTCTGGGCGAGCAGGCTGGTACCCAGCAGCGCCAGGGTCGGCAGGATCTTGTGGGTCCAGGTCATCCACGTCATCACGTCAGCTCCTCGGGGTAAAACGGCTGCAGGGACTGCAGAGATTGCAAGTAATGCGACAGCACCCGCAACTGGGGCGCGATGGTGTCGGGGGGTGAAAACGGCGCCGCCAGCCCCAGCCCGCGCAGCGCGGACAGCACGAACTGCGCCCGCGCCGCCGCCTCGGGGCCGTGGCCCAGCTCGGGGAAGGACTGGACCATGCGCTGCTCCAGCGTGGTGGCGAGCTGGGCGCGCTGGGCGTGGATGTGCGCCACCATGCGCGTGTCCTCGCGGGCCGCGAGGTAGGCCGACCAGGCCACGGCGAAACGGGGCTGGCCGTACAGCCGCACCCAGGCGTGCTGCACGAAGTGCTCGGCCCGCTGCGGCAGCGGCCAGTGGGCGGGGGGCCAGAAATCGCTGCCGCCTTCGAGCTGGCCGATGAGGCGGGTGATGACCTCCAGCATCAGCGTGGCCTTGGAGGCGAAGTGGTGCTGCACCGCGCCGGAGGTCATGCCGGCGGCCCGTGCCACCTCATGCACCGACCACTGCCCGTGGCCCTTGGCGTCCATCAGGGCGATGGCCGCGTCGAGCAGGCGCTCGCGGGTCTGCTCGCTGCGGAGTTGGTGCAGGGTGGCGGGCACGGGGCGGGGTGGGTTGGCGCGGGGGTGGGGGCGAATGCATTATGGACGTAATGCAATTGGGGAGAGGGTTGGGGCTAACCCGGGATGGGGTGGGGACGGATGTGCTATTGGAAGCAGATGGGTACAA
>JBEEMX010000319.1:0-4620 GCA_041192465.1 Pseudomonadota bacterium
GTGATGCCGACGGTGTCGCACTCCTGGAAGGCGTCGAGGCCGATTGCGGCCGTCGGCACCTGGCCGGTGATCACGACCATCGGGATCGAGTCCATGTAGGCCGTGGCGATGCCGGTCACCGCATTGGTGACACCAGGGCCGGACGTGACGAGCGCGACGCCGACCTTGCCGGTGGCGCGTGCGTAACCGTCAGCGGCGTGTACGGCCGCCTGCTCATGGCGCACCAGAACGTGCTGGATCGTCTCTTGCTTGTAGAGGGCGTCGTAGATGTAGAGGACCGAACCACCGGGATAGCCCCACATGAATTCGACGTTTTCGGCCTGCAGGCAGCGGACCAGGATTTCCGAGCCGTTCAGCTCGGGAGCAGACATGTCCATGTGAATGAACCTTTCGGGTTTTCTCTGACGAAAATCGATCGGTGCGCCTCCCCTCGCCCTTGTGAGGTGGGATTGGCGCCGGGGGGTCGTTGACGCCGTCACCCGGGTCGGGCGAGCGGCGCAGACCATTGCACGCTTCATGCGAAGGCGGGATTATCGCACTCTTGCGTGGCGGCTTGCTGCACTGCGGCGCAAAGTGGGCCAGTGCCATAATCGCGCCCGCCAACATCAACACCTCCGCCGCCCCCGCCCCCGACGCACGCCGCACCACCCGGCGCAATCTCCTTGGACGCAGATCAAGCACTCTCCGACTTCCTGCAAAGTGTCGAAAAACGCGCCTTCAAGCGCACCGTGTACATGGTGCGTGACGAGGATGCTGCACTCGACATCGTCCAGGACTCCATGATCCGACTGGCGCAGCGTTATGGCGATCGACCCACCAACGAGTGGCCGATGCTGTTCCAGCGCATCCTGTCGAACGCGACGATGGACTGGTTTCGCCACCAGAAGGTGCGCAATGCCGTCCTGAAGAACTTCTCGGACTTCGAGGGCAATGACGGGGATGCAGACTTCGATCTGTTGGAGCATCTGGCAACCGCAACCACCGCGGGCAACACCGAAAGCGCCGACAGTGCCTTCGCAAGGGTGCAAACCTTGCAAATGATCGAGGAAGAGGTGTCGAAGCTTCCTGGCCGTCAACGTGAAGCCTTCCTTATGCGTTACTGGGAGGAAATGGATGTTGCCGAGACCGCCACGGCCATGGGCTGCTCGGAGGGAAGTGTCAAGACGCACTGTTCACGCGCAGTGCATGCGTTGGCCAAAGCGCTGAAAGCCAAGGGAATTTCACTGTGAACACCGTGTCGATTGCACGCAACCTGCTGCCCGGAGAAGCAGACGCCCTGGAGGCGCGCTTCGCCCTTCGCCTGACCGCCCATCTCGAAGCCGGCGCACAGACACTGCCTCATGACATCAGCGAGCGATTGCGTGTGGCGCGCAGGCAGGCGCTGGCGCAGGCCCGTCACCAGGCCGTCGCCGTGCGACGCCCTCAGCTCGCACCGGCGGGAGGCATCTCGATCGTCGGCATCGACGCGCACACCGGCACGGCCACCCTCGGACGCATGGGCGGCGGCGGTGAATCGGTCTGGTGGAGCCGCCTGGGCTGGCTGGTGCCTGCGCTCGCGCTCGCCATCGGCCTGGCCGGGCTGGGCGAATGGCAATCGCGTGAGCAAATCGCACAGGCAGCCGAGATCGACACCGCTCTGCTGGGAGATGACCTGCCCCCGGCCGCCTACCTCGACGCGGGTTTCGGTGAATTCCTTCGTCGCCCACCTGAAGTGGTGGCACCGGCGGCGACCCCGGTCGAAGATTCACACAGCCTGCTCGCATCGGCGGGGAATTGACGTGATGGTGCGCCAAGACGCTCGGAAATGGGTCGGGACGGTGGTCGTCGTCAGCATGGCGCTGGCGTTGTCGATGCAGGTCGCTGCCCAGACGAGTCCAGCCATGCCGACGGGTCCGGCCTGGGCCGATCTCAGCGCCAGCGAACGCCGGGCGCTGCAGCCGCTGCAGAACCAGTGGCTCAACATCGACAGTCTGCGCAAGCAGAAGTGGCGTGATGTGGCAGCCCGTTATGGCGATCTGCCGGCGATGCAGCAGGAACGCCTGCGTGAACGCATGGTCGATTGGGCTTCGATGACACCGGCGCAACGCAACGTCGCGCGCATCAGCTTCGAGGAACTGCGCAAGGTGCCGGCCACCGAGCGCCAGACGCGCTGGGAGGCTTACCAGAATCTGCCCGCCGAGCAGCGCCAAGCCCTGTCCACACAGGCAGGCAATCGCCCGGTCCCGGCATCAGCGCCGCAAGCCGCGGCCGCACGCAAGGCACCTTTGGTCGATAGCACGCAAGCCAAGTCCAACATCGTGACACTGCCCGAGTCAAACCGACCCCAATCGGTTGCACCAGGCACGGTGCAGGCGGGTATCGGCGCAAGCACCAGGCCCATCAGCAAGCAACCCACGCCCCCGCGGCACCAGCAGACGGGCCTTCCGAAAATCGCCGCTACGCCTGAGTTTGTCCAGAACGAGACCCTGTTGCCGCAACGTGGCCCGCAAGGCGCCGGTGTGGGTCCGACCACACGTCCGGACGTGCCCTGACCGCCGATAGCCCGATGACTTCTCGCTCTGCCCTGCCCTACACCCCCGAAGACGCCGATCCGGCCAGACTGCCCACACCCGGCCTGCGTCGGCGCATGGCGGCGATGCTTTATGAGGCAGTTGTCCTGTTCGGTGTGCTGATGGTGTCCGGCCTGCTGTTTTCGCCCCTCACCGACCAGCGCCATGCACTGCAGGGTCGTGTGGAGCTGCAAGTATTCCTGTTCGGGATGCTGGGCCTGTATTTCACCTGGTTCTGGACCCACAGTGGCCAGACGGTGGCAATGAAGACGTGGCATGTCCGAGTAGTTCGCCAGGATGGGCGCCCGCTGGGCGGGTGGAACGCGCTGGTCCGCTACACGCTGAGCTGGTTGTGGTTTCTGCCTGCACTGGGGGTAGCGGCCATGCTGAAGCTCCATACCTCTGGCGAATACATGCTCGCCCTGCTGGTGGGTGTCGTTGCCTACGCTGCATTGACGCGGCGGCTGCCGGACCACCAGTTCCTGCACGACCGTCTCTGCCAGACCCGGCTCGTGACGTGGCGCCCGGCCCCGCGACGCCTCCGCTGAGCCCCCGTGAGCAATCCCCACAAAGGCCGCACCGGCCTTGACCGCATCCGCCACGCCGCCGGCTACTCGCTGGATGGCTGGACCAGCGCCTACCGCAACGAAAGCGCCTTTCGCCAGGAAACGTGGCTCGCCGTCCTGCTGATTCCGCTGGCGTTCTGGGTCGGGCAGACCTGGATCGAGACGGCTTTGCTGGCCAGCAGTGTCGTGGGGGTACTGATCGTCGAGCTACTCAATTCGGCCATCGAAGCCACGGTTGACCGCATCTCGTTCGAGCTGCATGCACTCGCCAAGCAGGCCAAGGACTACGGCAGCGCCGCGGTGTTCCTGAGCTTGGCAGTGACCGGCGCCATCTGGGCCACAGCCCTCTGGCACCGGTTCATCGCCTGAATGGGCTAGAGCCGCTCAGACCGCCGCTTCGTCGGTCTCGCCGGTGCGGATGCGGATCACCTGCTCCACTGCGGTCACGAAGATCTTGCCGTCGCCGATCTTGCCCGTCTTGGCCGCCTTGACGATGGCCTCCAGGCAGCGATCGACATCCACCGTCTTCACGACGACCTCGATCTTCACCTTCGGCAGGAAATCGACCACGTACTCGGCGCCGCGGTACAGCTCCGTGTGGCCCTTCTGGCGACCGAAGCCCTTGACCTCGGTGACGGTGAGGCCAGTGACGCCCACCTCGGCGAGTGCCTCGCGGACCTCTTCGAGCTTGAAGGGCTTGATGATGGCAGTGATCTGTTTCATGGGGGTGCTCCGACTGGGTTCAGGTCAATTTAGCATCAATCACTGGCGTCACTTGAGGGCCTTGTAGCGGAACCGCTTGGGACGCGCGCCCTCTTCGCCCAGGCGGCGCTTCTTGTCAGCCTCGTACTCCTGGTAGTTGCCGTCGAAGAAGACCCACTGCGAATCGCCTTCGGCCGCCAGGATGTGCGTGCAGATGCGGTCCAGGAACCAGCGGTCGTGGGAGATCACCATGGCCGAGCCGGCAAACTCCAGCAGCGCCTCTTCCAGCGCGCGCAGGGTTTCGACGTCCAGGTCGTTCGACGGTTCGTCCAGCATCAGCACGTTGCCGCCCTGTGCCAGCGTCTTGGCCAGATGCAGACGGCCCCGCTCACCGCCCGACAGGCTGCCGACGAGCTTCTGCTGGTCGTTGCCCTTGAAGTTGAAGCGGCCGATGTAGGCGCGGCTCGGCATGACAAACTTGCCGACCACGATGTTGTCGAGGCCACCCGACACGTCCTGCCACACCGTCTTGGTGTCATCCAGACTCTGGCGACTCTGGTCCACGAAGGCCAGACGCGCGGTCTTGCCGATCTTCACCTCGCCGGTGTCGGCCTTCTCCGCACCCTGGAGCAGGCGGAACAGCGTCGATTTGCCGGCGCCGTTCGGGCCGATGATGCCAACGATGGCACCCGCGGGCACCTTGAAACTCAGGTTGTCGATCAGCACCCGGTCGCCGAAGCTCTTGGTGACACCATCGAACTCGATCACTTCATTGCCCAGGCGCTCGGCCACCGGGATAAAGA
>JBEEMX010000320.1:0-4603 GCA_041192465.1 Pseudomonadota bacterium
TCGAGCGTCAGCACCAGGGCGCTGCACTTCGCGGCGCGGGCACGCTCGATCATGCGGACCATCGCCTCGCGGTCGCGCATCATGTAGAGCTGGAACCAGAACGGCACGGTGGTGTGCTGGGCGATGTCCTCGATCGAGCAGATGCTCATCGTGGACAGCGTGAACGGGATGCCGAACTTCTCGGCGGCGCGGGCGGCGTGGATCTCGCCATCGGCGTGCTGCATGCCCGTCAGGCCCACGGGTGCGATCGCCACCGGCATCTTGGCGTCGATGCCAATCATCTTCACCGCGGTGCTGCGGTTCTCCATGTTGACCGCCACGCGCTGGCGCAGCTTGATGCGCTGGAACGCCTGTTCGTTGTCGCGGTAGGTGCCTTCGGTCCACGAGCCGGAGTCGGCGTAGTCGTAGAACATGCGGGGCACGCGCTTTTCTGCGAGCTGGCGCAGGTCTTCGATGCAGGTGATGACGGTCATGGCGGCGGGTCTCCTCGTGGTCTGGCTCAGCGGCTCGGGCAGCGAAGATCGTAGGCCAGCACCGCACCGCCTGTGCGGAAGGATCGTCAGGTCGGGCGGGAAAGAAGTTCCTGCGCCGCCTCGTCCGCCAGCTCGCCGGCCATCGCCGCGAGCCAGTCGATGAAACCGAAGGCCGGCTCGTGCGCGCTGTGGGCCACGGCGTAATAGAGATGCGCCGGCCGTGCCGTGATGCGGAACAGTGGCACCAGCGCGCCGCTGCGCAACCAGTGCCGCGCCAGCGACGGCCGCGCCAGCGCCACGCCTTGCCCGCAGACGGCGGCTTCCAGCGTCAAGCCCAGATCAACGAGGCGCGGGCCTTGCGTCGGTTCATGCCAGTCCAGCCCGGCGGCGCGGAACCACGGTGTCCACGGCTCCAGCGGCGTGCGCAGCAACGGCGCCTGCGCCAGATCGGCCGGCGCCACGATCGGCCCCAGCCGCGCCAGCAACCCTGGCGACGCGAGCGGCACCAGCACGTCGTCCATCAGCGGATCGACCCCGGCCGCCGCCGCGTCGCCGTTGCGGATCTCGACATCGGCGTCGGCCTGCCCGCCATCGATGTAGGGAATCGACAGCACGATCTCCAGTTCGACCTCCGGGTGCGCAGCGGTGTAGTCGGTCAGCGCGGGCACCAGGATCTGCCGGGCAAACGTCGGCGGTGAACTCACGCGCAGGCGCTGCACGCGCTGCGCCTGCCGGCGGTGCAAGGGAACCGCTGCCAGCAGGCCGAGGGCGGCACGCACCTGCTCCAGATACTCGCGGCCGGCGGCGGTCAGGGCCAGGGTGCGCAGGCTGCGGTTGAACAGCGGGGTGCCGAGCAGGTCTTCGAGCGTGGCCACCCGCTTGGAGATGGCGCTGGCGGTCACGGACAGTTCGTCGGCGGCACGCTCGCAGGAGCCAAGCCGCGCCACGGACTCGAACGCACGCAGGCCCTCGATGGAAGGGAATCGAACATCGGAAGGATCGGCGGGAGCGGCAGGAACGGGCATGTCGAGACTCTAGCGGAAGCCCCCTGTGTCGCATCGCTGTCGCACCCGACGTGACTCCGCATTGCCCCTATTGACCGAAGGCGCGTACAATCGAAGGCTTTTCGGAAATTTCCGAGCGCATGGCAATGGCAAATCGCTGCACCGTGTGGTCATCGGAACGACCGGAAACATCGTAACTTCAAACGGGAACAAGTTACCCATGCCAACCATCAACCAGCTCGTGCGCCACGGCCGTGAGGTCGAAGTCACGAAGTCCAAGTCGCCTGCGATGCAGAATTGCCCGCAGCGCCGCGGTGTCTGCACCCGCGTCTACACCACGACCCCGAAGAAGCCGAACTCGGCCCTGCGGAAGGTCGCCAAGGTGCGCCTGACCAACGGTTTCGAGGTCATCTCGTACATCGGCGGCGAAGGCCACAACCTCCAGGAACACTCGGTCGTGCTCGTGCGCGGCGGTCGTGTGAAGGATCTGCCGGGTGTGCGTTACCACATCGTGCGCGGCTCCCTCGACCTGCAGGGCGTCAAGGACCGCAAGCAATCGCGTTCCAAGTACGGCGCAAAGCGTCCGAAGAACACCAAGGCCAAATAAGCCTGTCCGTGATTTGACGTACCGTCTAGGTCGTCACCTCGTCACCGTTCAGCCCTGTGTTCAACCCCAGGCTGTCGGGAGTAAGTGGATGTCCAGGCTGTGAGCGACATCCAAGGCCGCCAACACGCTCGCTGAGCACCGGTTGCCAACTGAAGCCTCGAAAGGAATTGAAATGCCACGTCGCCGCGAAGTACCCAAGCGCGAAATCCTGCCCGATCCGAAGTTCGGGTCCATCGATCTGTCCAAGTTCATGAACGTCGTCATGGAATCGGGCAAGAAGGCTGTTGCAGAACGCATCATCTACGGTGCCCTGGAGCAGGTCGAGAAGAAGGCCGGCAAGGAGCCGCTCGAAGTCTTCATGACCGCGCTGAACAATGTCAAGCCGATGGTCGAAGTCAAGTCCCGCCGTGTCGGCGGTGCGAACTACCAAGTTCCCGTGGAAGTTCGCCCTGTCCGCCGGATGGCCTTGGCCATGCGTTGGCTGAAAGAGTCTGCCCGCAAGCGCAGCGAGAAGTCGATGGCCCAGCGTCTGGCCAACGAACTGCTCGAAGCCAGCGAAGGCCGTGGCGGCGCGATGAAGAAGCGCGACGAAGTGCACCGCATGGCGGAAGCCAACAAGGCGTTCTCGCACTTCCGTTTCTGATTCAGAGACTGAGACTGATCCGGTCCATCCGACCTTGAACCCCCTGACTGCCCTCTTCGGCCCAACCGGCCGGCCGGGGCAGTCTTTGCATTTGGAGTGACACCATGGCTCGCCAGACCCCCATCGAGCGGTACCGCAACATCGGTATCTCGGCCCACATCGACGCCGGCAAAACCACCACCACCGAGCGGATCCTGTTCTACACGGGCGTGAACCACAAGATCGGTGAAGTCCATGATGGCGCGGCCACGATGGACTGGATGGAGCAGGAGCAAGAGCGCGGCATCACGATCACGTCGGCTGCGACGACCTGCTTCTGGAAGGGCATGGACCGCTCGCTGCCGGAACACCGCATCAACATCATCGACACCCCCGGACACGTGGACTTCACCATCGAAGTCGAACGTTCGATGCGCGTGCTCGACGGTGCCTGCATGGTCTACTGCGCCGTCGGTGGCGTGCAGCCGCAGTCGGAAACCGTCTGGCGCCAGGCCAACAAGTACAAGGTGCCGCGTCTGGCGTTCGTGAACAAGATGGACCGCACGGGCGCCAACTTCTTCAAGGTCGTCGAGCAGATGAAGACGCGCCTGAAGGCCAATCCGGTGCCGGTCGTGATCCCCATTGGCGCCGAAGAAGGCTTCAAGGGCGTGGTCGATCTGCTCAAGATGAAGGCCATCCTGTGGGATGAAGCCTCGCAGGGCATGAAGTTCGACTACGCCGAGATCCCGGCCGAGCTGGTGTCGGTCGCCAACGAATGGCGCGAGAAGATGGTCGAAGCCGCCGCCGAGGCGACCGAAGACCTGATGAACAAGTACCTCGAAACGGGCGAACTGACCGAAGACGAGATCAAGCTGGCCATCCGCACGCGCACCATCGCCTGCGAGATCCAGCCAATGCTGTGCGGCAGCGCGTTCAAGAACAAGGGCGTGCAGCGCATGCTCGACGCGCTCATCGATTTCATGCCCTCGCCCGTGGACATCCCGCCGGTCCAAGGCATGGACGAAGACGACGAGCCGACCAGCCGCCGCGCCGATGACAGCGAGAAGTTCGCTGCGCTGGCGTTCAAGCTGATGACCGACCCGTTCGTCGGCCAGTTGACCTTCGTGCGCGTGTACTCGGGCGTGCTGCAGTCCGGTGCCTCCGTCTTCAACCCCATCAAGGGCAAGAAGGAACGCATCGGCCGCATCCTGCAGATGCACGCCAACCAGCGCGAAGAAATCAAGGAAATTCTGGCCGGTGACATCGCCGCCTGCGTGGGCCTGAAGTTCGTGACCACGGGCGAGACCCTGTGCGATCCGGACGCCATCATCACGCTGGAAAAGATGGTCTTCCCGGAGCCCGTGATCTCGCAGGCCGTGGAGCCGAAGACCAAGGTCGACCAGGAAAAGATGGGCATCGCGCTGGGCCGTCTGGCCGCAGAAGATCCCTCGTTCCGCGTCCGCACCGACGAAGAATCGGGCCAGACCATCATCTCCGGCATGGGCGAGCTGCACCTGGAAATCATCGTCGACCGAATGAAGCGCGAATTCGGCGTGGAAGCCAACGTCGGCAAGCCGCAGGTCGCCTACCGCGAAACGATCCGCGACAAGGTCACCGAAATCGAAGGCAAGTTCGTGCGCCAGTCCGGTGGCAAGGGCCAGTACGGCCACGTCGTGCTGACCATCGAGCCGCAGGAGCCGGGCAAGGGCTTCGAGTTCGTGGACGCGATCAAGGGCGGCGTGGTGCCGCGCGAGTTCATCCCCGCGGTGGAAAAGGGCCTGGTCGACACGCTGCCGAACGGCGTGCTGGCCGGTTTCCCGATCGTGGACGTGAAGGTCACGCTGACCTTCGGTTCGTACCACGACGTGGACTCGAACGAAAACGCCTTCAAGATGGC
>JBEEMX010000321.1:0-4589 GCA_041192465.1 Pseudomonadota bacterium
TTTGTTTATCATAAAATTTTCTTCTAGTGTAAAAGGCTGGTGTACATAGTGCTTTGCAATGATTTTATCTTGAATACCCTTCCAGATTCGCAGTGGGTTTCTGTCTTCTGGTGGATTCTTCGTCATTGAGTCGAGATTGTGGTATCTTGTATTGGCTGCAAATTCAGAGAAAAATTTGATCATTTCATCGACAATCTCGTTGTGTCCAATATGAAAAGTCGAATAATCCCTTGTTGCTGCCGCTACTAAGTCAGAAATGCTATGGCTAAACTTCCGAATATGGTTATTGGGAGGATACTCTCCAGAGTTTTCTCTCTGGAATTGCCTGATTAAAATCAACTTGCAGACTCTTTCAAGACCGATTGTGAGCTCAAAGAATGAGCTGGCAAATTTCCAATCTTTTACGAAGTCTGCTTTTCTTATATTATTTAGTCCGGTTCCAATCAGGTGGGAGCATATTCCAGCCTCACGAAACATTGCGACAACTTTGGGGTCATGCAAATCAATACCCAACTGAGTCTCCTTTATGTGCTAAAGAATTAACATAAATTAATATCGATATCACGCCGTGCTGGCGTGACTTGTTCCGCCGTCAAACCCTCAGAGCATAGTTGTTCACTTCAATCCCACATGTGAAAAAATTCACACTCAGACTGATTCCACCTCGAACCCGACGATGTTCCGATCCCCCCGGCTGAACTCCACCCCGATCAGGTGAATCGGTTCCCCCCGGTCCCGATACTTCTCGGCATACCCCAGTGCCTTGATCTGCCGCAGCGCCTCGCCCTTGGCTGCTTGCGCATGCTCCACCACCTTGAACTCGAACACGAACACCCGCCCATAGGCCAGCACCACCATGTCGATGCGCCCGTGGTTCGTCGCGTCTTCCACCCGGATGTCCAGCCCCAGCGCCGCGAAGTGGCTGTAGAACACGCTCGCGTAATGCCCCTCGAATCCCGCCAGCGGGTTGTTCCGATACCAGTCGTGCGGAATGCTGGCGAACAGCGCCCGCAATGACGCCTCCATCGCGGACAGATCCCCCGTCTTGAGCATCGCGTCCAGCCGCTGCCGGGCATTGAACGCCGGCCGATCCGGCACGCCATACCCCACCAGCAGCACCCGGTTCAAACTCGCCTTGACCTCCCGGTTCGGGTAGCCCAGCGTGTAGACCGGCTCATCCTGCGGGGTGCCGGGCGTGGCGCTGAGGATCGTCAGGTAGCCGGTCTGGAACAGCAGCGCCTCCGCGCCGATGTGCTCCACGTCGAATACCGACAACAGCGAGTCGTCGCTGTAGAGCCTGCTGAGGTCCGGGGTAAAAAACTGCTGTTCCGCCAGCAACTTGACCAGAAAGGTTGGCGTGCCCGTCTCGAACCAATACGCCTTGAACTGCCGGCGATCAAACAACAGCAGCAGGTCGTAAGGGTTGTAGACGCCCGTTCCCAGCCAGTTGTAGCCGTTGTACCAGCGGCGGATTTCCTCCCGGTCCAGCCCCGGCAGTTCCGGCGCAAACACCGTGTTCACGTCCTCGTCCGTGTAGCCGCACAGTGCGCTGTAGCGGGCATCGAGCGTGATGTCCTTCAGGTGGTTCAGCCCAGAGAACAGGCTGACCTTGCTGAACTTAGAAACCCCCGTCAGAAAGACGAATTTCAGATGCTCGTCGGCGCCCTTGAGCACCGAATACAGGTCGCGCAGCCCTTCGCGCATCGCTGCCGCCATGTCCCGGTCGGTGATGTTATCCAGAATCGGTTTGTCGTATTCGTCGATCAACACCACCACGCGCTCGCCGGTCTGCGCATGCACACGGCGAATCAACTCCTCGAAACGCCCGCTCAGGCTTTGATTGCGCAGCGTCACCCCCTGCCGCTCGGCGTGCTCGTTGATCAGCTCGGCAATGCGCTGGTCGAGTTCCGCGCGGCTGTGCAGCTCTCCACCGGCAAAGCTGATGCGGATGACCGGATAGCGCCACGTCCAGTCCCAGCGGGTCTCGGCCGCCAGTCCCTCGAACAGCGCCCGGTTGCCCTCGAACAGCTCCTTGAACGTATCGATCAGCAAACTCTTGCCAAAACGACGTGGCCGGCTCAGGAAATACGTTGAACCCGCCTCGATCAGGTCGATCGCCATGCCGGTCTTGTCCACGTAGTAACAGCCTTCGCCGCGCAGCTTGGCGAAGGTTTGCATGCCGATTGGCAGCTTGCGGCGGGATGAAGCAGAGGCGGTGTCGGGCATGGCGCAGATTGTGCCCGTCTGCTGGGCGGGCGACTCAGGCTGCCGCCCGCGCCACTGCCCTGATCCGCGACCAAAGCGCCGCTCTCGACAAGGTCTGCATCCCCATCTTCTCCATGCACAAATCCAGCCGCTGCGGGTGTTCGCGCAAATAGGTGATGGCCTTGGCCAGATCCGATTCGATGCTCTGCCCATACGCGGCGCTGGCCTTGTCGATGGCTTGCCGCATCAGCGTCTTCGACGGTTTCAGCATGGCCAGATCGATCAGGTCACGGCTGAACACCGCATCGTCGCGCCAGCGATCCGAGTTGGCCAGCAGCTTGCTGGTGGCCATGTCCAGCGCCGTCAGCGTCGCCACACCGCAGATCCGGTCGTCCGCATCGGGGGCTTCCAGCGTGATTCGGCCTTCGAGCACGATCTCGAACTTGATGTTCACCCCGTCCACCCGCAGCAGGGTGCGCAAGCCGTACTGGTCCGCCCGCATCTCCCGCGTCTGGTGGAGTGCCTGCCCTTCGCGCACGAGGGCGTTGATGCCGGACAACCCGGTCAACGCCTGCCGCAATCGCCGGTAGCCCTCGCGATCCGACACCAGGAAATCGACATCGACCGATTCCCGGTACTCACCGAAGCGCAGCGCCATCGCCGTGCCACCACCGAACAGGCAAGCACTGGCGAGGAGCGCATCGGCGTCCAGCGCCTCCAGCACGCTGGCAATTCGCTGGTGGTGTGCGCGTTCAAACAAGGAGCCGCCCTCCGCCAAGCTGCATGGCCAAGGCTTCGATCAACGCCTGTTCGTCGGGCGCGAGTTGGGTCTGGTCGATGTGCCGCCAATGGCGCTCATAGAGGTTGAGGGCTTCTTGCGGGGTCAACGCCGTCGCCGTGGGCAGGTGCCACGCCAGTTGCCGGAGCTGTGGATACGCATCCAGCAAGATCCTGGATGGCGCGGTTCCGATGGAGGTGAATGGGGTAGACATGGGCATCCTATCCTAGACAAAAGCCATCGAAAACACCAAGGATCTTGACTGCCTAGGGCTTTACCGGGCCCTGTCCCCGAAACGACAGGCCCCCATCGGACGCTCGCCCTAGACTGCGTGCGAACTCACGCACCCGGAGCCTGCCCCATGACCACCGCCGTCATCGTTTCCACCGCGCGCACCCCGCTGGCCAAGAGCTGGAAAGGCGCGTTCAACATGACCCACGGCGCGACCCTCGGCGGCCACGCCGTCGCCGCCGCTGTTCAACGCGCCGGCATCGACCCAGGCGCCATCGAGGATGTCCTGATGGGCTGCGCGAACCCCGAAGGCGCGACCGGCTGGAACATCGCCCGCCAGGTCGCTCTGCGCGCCGGCCTGCCGATGAGCGTCTCGGGCCTCACCGTCAACCGCTTCTGCTCCAGCGGCCTGCAGACGATCGCCTTGGCCGCCCAACGCATCATCAGCGGCGAAGGCGAGGTCTACGTTGCGGGCGGCGTCGAGAGCATTTCCTGTGTGCAGCAGGAGATGAACCAGCACATGTTCATCGACTCGTGGCTCCAGCAGCACAAGCCGGAAATCTATTGGCCGATGCTGCAGACCGCCGAGACCGTGGCCAAGCGTTACGGCATGGCCCGCGAGCGCATGGACCAGTACGGCGCCGAGAGCCAGCAGAAGGCGTGCGCCGCGCAGGCCGCTGGCAAGTTCGCCGACGAGATCGCGCCGATCACCGTGACGGCGGGCGTGGCCGACAAGGTGCTGGGCCTGCGCACGAAGCAGGTCACGGTCAGCGTGGACGAGGGTCTACGCGAAGGCACGACCTACGAGGCGGTGGCCGGCATCCGCAGCGCGCAGCCGGGCGGCGTGGTCAGCGCGGGCAATGCGAGCCAGTTCAGCGACGGCGGCGGCGCCTGCGTCATCGTCGATGAACGCTACGCCGAACGGCATGGCCTGCAGCCGCTGGGCCGTTTCCTCGGCTTCGCGGTGGCGGGCTGCGAGCCGGACGAGATGGGCATCGGGCCGGTGTTCGCGGTGCCGAAGGTGCTGGCGCGGCTCGGCCTGACAGTGGACGACATCGGCCTGTGGGAGTTGAACGAGGCGTTCGCGGTGCAGGTGCTGTACTGCGCCGACACGCTGGGCATTCCGATGGATCGGCTGAATGTCAACGGCGGCGCCATCGCGCTCGGCCACCCCTACGGCGTCAGCGGCCAGCGGCTCACCGGCCACGCGCTGATCGAGGGCAAGCGGCGCGGCGCCAAGTACGTCTGCGTGACGATGTGCGTCGGCGGCGGGATGGGGGCGGCGGGCGTGTTCGAGGTGCTGTGATGGCGACGGCGGACGTGCGCGTGTCGCCTGAGGTTTTCCTGCAGATGGGCCGCGAGATCCTGGCGAAGC